>CANJMX010000181.1 GCA_947475125.1 Actinomycetota bacterium | reverse complement strand
TTGTGGATGTTCGACTTCCCAGCGGGCGCCATGAATGGATTCACGGGCGCAGGTGGGACGAGCACCGGCTTGGCCACCGCAGGGTGCCCGGTGAACGTGGGGGTGTATGCCGAGGCGGCAGTGGGCAGCGCCACGCAGAGCGCGGCGGCAGCGGCCAGCGCGGCCGGACGACGGAAGCGGGACATGCAGATCCTTTCGGGAGGAATACCAAGTGGTGCGAATAGGCATCAAATCGTACCCTCCCGGGCTTTCCGTCGGGTGCCATCGAGTGCCCTTGGGCGGCGTTGGGTGCCGTTGAGTGCCGCCTGCGACGGGCAAATGTCTCTTATTGCCGTGTGGCGCAGGCTCTGCGGGCGTCCCCGTTGGAGCGGGCGTATCCTCAGCCTTCGAAGTGACACCAACGGACCCCACAATTCAGATCGTCCTTCCGGTACTCGGCGAGTCCGTCACCGAAGGCACCGTGATCGAGTGGAGGAAGTCCGTGGGGGACTCCGTCGACGAGGGTGAGACCCTTCTCGAGGTGACCACCGACAAGGTGGACGTGGAGATCCCGGCCCCCGTCGCGGGCGTGCTGACGGCCATCGCGGCCGACGCCGGCACCGTGGTGGAGGTGGGCCAGTTGCTGGGTGAGATGGCGAACGGCGTGGGTGCATCCGCGCCTGCTGACCCGACGTCTGCTGCCCCGGTTGCCGACGGACCGTCCACATTGGTGCCCATCCAGTTGCCGGATATGGAATCGGTGACCGAGGGCACCGTTGTGGAATGGCGCAAGGCCGTGGGCGACGCCGTCGCGCAGGATGAGATCATCGTGGAGGTCTCCACCGACAAGGTGGACCTCGAGGTGCCCTCCCCCGCTGCCGGCACGCTGGCCGAGATCGCCGTGCCAAATGGTGAGATGTTTCAGGTGGCCCTGCCGCTGGGACAGATCGCCCAGGGGGCCGCACCCGCTGGGGGCACCGCCGCAAAGACACCTGCTGCCCCGGCTGCCGCCGCGACAGTTGCCACGCCCCCGCCGGTTCGGGACGTCGCAGCATCGCCCATCGCCCGTCGCGTGGCATTTGAGAAGGGCGTTGACCTGGGGGGCGTCACCGGCACGGGGCCCGGCGGTCTGATCCGCCGCGGCGACGTGGAGAACGCGGGCAAGGGGGGCGGTCCTGCCAACCCGGCACCGCCAGCAGGCGAGGAACTGGTGCGGCTCACCGGCCCCGCCGCGGCACTGGCCGACTACATGGACGAGAGCCGGTCCATTCCCACCGCCACAACCTTCCGCACCATCTCGGTGCAGATGCTCGACGCCGAGCGCAAGCGCCTCAATGAAGCCCTGTCGGTGGCGGGTGGCGGCAAGTTGTCGTTTACCCACATCATCGCCTGGGCCATCATCCGTGCCGTCGGCCTGACGCCCGGAATGGCCACCGCATTCGCCCGGGTTGAGGGCAAGCCGCACAAGGTTCCGCGCGACACCGTCAATCTGGGTATCGCCGTGGACGTGGAGCGCAAGGACGGCAGTCGATCGTTGCTGGTGCCAGTTATCCGCGACTGCGCCGCGCTGGGCTTCCAGGGCTTCCGGGCCGCGTTCGACGACCTCATCCAGCGTTCACGCGTGGGCAAGATCAGCCCGGATGAACTGCGTGGTGCGGGAGTCACACTCACCAACCCCGGTGGCTTCGGCACCAACGCATCCGTGCCGCGCCTCATGAGCGGGCAGGGCACCATCGTGGCCACGGGCGGCATCACGTGGCCGCCCGGCATGGAGGGTGTGCCAGACGAGCTGCTGCGGGTGTGGGGCGTGTCGAAGGTGATGACGGTGACCTCCACCTACGACCACCGAGTTATTCAGGGGGCCGAGAGCGGCGCATTCCTTCGCGACATCGCCACCCTGCTCGCTGGTGGTCAGGGTTTTTATGACGAGATCCGCGCTGCGCTGAGCCTGCCGGTGGCCGCGCCGCTGGTGTTTGAGGCATCGGCAGAGGCCCCCGCGGCTGCGCCGGCGCTCGAGGCCACCGCCGACGAGGCCACGCTGCGCGCGCTGGCGGGCGCCATGTCGCTGCTGCGCTCGTTCCGCACCTACGGTCATCTGGCCGCGCATCTGGATCCCCTCGGCTCAGCGCCGCCGGGCGATCCGTCGCTCGACCCCGCATGGGTGGGCCTGACTCCCGAGATGATGCACACGGTGCCGGCATCGCTCTTGGGCGTCGCAGTGCCGGGCGCCACCTTCGCCGAAACCCTCCCGGCGCTCCAGAGCACCTACTGCGGCACCATCGCGTACGAGATCGAGCACATCTCCGACCATGACCAGCGCCAGTGGCTGCGGGAGTTCATCGAGTCGGGGCAGGTCCGCGAGGCGCTGCCACGCGATGAGCGCAAGGGCCTGCTCGCGCGACTTGTGGACGTTGAGGTGTTCGAACGCTTCCTGCGGCGCACCTACCTGGGGCAGAAGACCTTCTCGGTCGAGGGCTGCGACGCCCTCATCCCGATCATGGACGAGACCATCGAGCGTCTGGCTGCTGTCGGTGTTCCCGAGGTGATCATCGGAATGGCCCATCGCGGCCGGCTTGCGAGCATCACCCACACCGTCGGTCGCCCGGCCGAGTCGATCCTCGCCGAGTTCGAGGGCCATATGGAGGCCGCAGGGCCCGAGCACGACGTCGGCGAGCCGTACGCGGCGGCCGGCGACGTGAAGTACCACCTTGGCGCAGAGGGAACGTTCACGTCGCGAACCGGTCGCTCGGTGCAGGTGACGCTGGCGGCCAACCCGAGCCACCTCGAGCAGGTCAACGCCGTGGCCGAGGGTCGCACCCGTGCCAAGCAGACGCTGCGATCTGAGGGCACGGCAACGCACGACCCCGACCGTGCGGTGGCGCTGGTGGTGCACGGCGACGCAGCATTCCCGGGGCAGGGCGTGGTGGCCGAGACGCTCAACCTGCAGGGGCTCGTCGGGTACTCAACCGGCGGCACGATCCATGTGATCGTCAACAACCAGGTGGGCTTCACCACCGACCC
>CANJMX010000180.1 GCA_947475125.1 Actinomycetota bacterium | reverse complement strand
TCCTTCGCCCCGGGATCCCAGGTGGTCACCGGCTACATGGAGAAGGCCGGGCTCATGACCTACCTCAACCAGATCAGGTTCAACCTGGTGGGGTACGGCTGCACCACCTGCATCGGTAACTCCGGCCCGCTGGACGAGCCCGTCACCAAGGCCATCGAGGACGATGGCCTCGTGGTGGCCGCGGTGCTCTCGGGCAACCGCAACTTCGAGGGCCGCGTGAGCCCGCACGTGAAGGCGGCCTTCCTGGCATCCCCGCCGCTGGTGGTGGCCTTCGCCCTCGCCGGCCGCGTGGACATCGACCTCACCAATGAGCCCCTCGGCATTGGATCCGATGGCGAGCCCGTGATGCTCGCCGACATCTGGCCCACGGCCGATGAGGTGCGCGATGTGGTTGAGAGCACCATCGACGCTGCGCTCTTCAAGGAGTACTACGCATCGGTGTTCGATGGCGACGCCCGTTGGCAGGCAATTCCGGTTCCGGCCGGCGACACCTACGCATGGGACTCAGACAGCACCTACGTGCAGCTGCCGCCGTTCTTCGAGGGTCTCACCCCGGAGCCCCCGGGCGTGACCGACATCCTGGACGCCCGCGTGCTTGCCGTCCTGGGTGACTCGGTGACCACCGACCACATCTCGCCCGCCGGCGTGATCCCGGTCAACTCACCGGCGGGTGAGTACCTCATCGCCAACGGCGTGGAGCCCCGCGACTTCAACTCGTTCGGCAGCCGCCGCGGCAACCACCAGGTGATGATGCGCGGCACCTTCGGCAACATCCGCCTGCGCAATGCGCTGGCAGGTGGCAAGGAAGGCAACTGGACCGAGCACGTCACCACCGGCGAGATCATCCCGATCTACGACGCATCCATGCGGTACCAGGAGGCGGGCATTCCGCTCGTCGTGCTGGCCGGCAAGGAGTACGGATCGGGTTCGTCGCGTGACTGGGCCGCAAAGGGCACCGCGCTGCTCGGCGTTCGCGCCGTCATCGCGCAGTCGTTTGAGCGCATCCACCGCGGCAACCTCGTTGGCATGGGCGTGCTGCCCCTGCAGTTCCTCGAGGGCCAGAACGCCGAGAGTCTGGGCCTCACCGGCGCCGAGACGTTCACCATCAACGGCGTGTCCGACATGGAGCCGCGTGCGCTGCTCACCGTGGAGCTTGGCGATGGCCGTCAGTTCCAGGTGCAGTCGCGTATCGATGGCCCCAACGAACTGAACTACCTCAAGAACGGCGGAATCCTGCCCACCGTGCTGCGTCGCCTCTACAAGGAGAGCGCCGGCAAGTAGTTCCCGTCCCCCGGCCGCCAATCGCAGCGGCCGGGGGATGCTTTACTATTCGGCTTCCTGAGTAAAGGAGGCACGATGCCAGTCATCTCGTCAAAGAATCAGGTGACCATCCCCGTCGATGCCCTCCGCGAGGCGGGCCTCGCGGCCGGTGATGACGTCATCATCACCGCAATGGGTGATGGCAACATCTCCATCGCGAACGCGGCCGCCCTGCTCGATCGCTTCGCCGGTATCTTCGATGACACCGTGTACCCGCCCGGCTACCTGGAGCAGCTGCGGTCGGAATGGGACTGACCGTCCTCGACGCCGACGTGCTCATCGGAGTGCTCACGCGAACGGACGCCAATCACAGGAAGGCACGGCGAATCATTCAGCGGGTGCTCACCGACGTGCCCGACCGGGTGATCAGTGCGGTGACCGTCGCCGAGATCAGCGTCGGCCCCATGGCGCGGGGCGACGCTGAGGGCAACGCCGTCCGCATGTTCATCGAGGGGCTTCGCGCCAAGGTGCTTCCCCTTGACGAGGAACGTGCCCGGCAGGCCGCGGCCATCCGCGCACGCACCGGGGTGACACTGCCTGATGCATGCGTGCTGGCTGCTGCCCTTGAGATGCAGGCACGCCAGCCCGAACCGGTCACCATCACATCATTCGACAAACGCCTGCTGAGCGCGTGGAAGCGCCTGAGCCGGGCGGGCTAGTTGATCCCATCGGCGGCGGCGTCGACCACCGCGCGAAGCTGAGCGGCGAGACCGGGGCGGGCAGCCAGCGTGCCGGGCGCACCCTCCGGCCCCGTGGGCAACTGCTGCACCTCGCCACCGGCGGCGATCACGATGACCGCGCCCGCCGCCACGTCCCACGCGTTGACGCCGAACTCGTAGTAGCCGTCAAGGCGACCGGCAGCCACCCAGGCCATATCGAGGGCGGCCGAACCACCCCGGCGCATGTCACGCACGTGCGGGATGACGCCCGACAGGCGTAGCGCCTGACGGCGTCGACGCATGGCGTCGTAGCCAAACCCGCTCCCGATGAGCGCCTTACCCAGGTCATCTCGCGGCTCAAGTACCAGAGGCGTCCCATTCAGCAGCGCCGGGCCACCGCGCACAGCGCTGAAGGTCTCGCCGCGAATCGGGTCGTGCACCACACCCATCAGGCCGCCGTCATCGTCGTGGCAGCCGATGCTCACCGCCCACTGCGGGTAGCTCCACAGGTAGTTGGTGGTGCCATCCAGCGGGTCAACCAACCACGTAAGCCCCGTCGTGCCTTCCTCGGCCTCACCCGACTCCTCACTGAGAATGGCGTCGTCGGGGCGCTCGGCGCGGATCATGCCGAGAATCGTCTCGTCGGCCTCACGGTCGGCGTCGCTCACCAGATCGGTGGCGCTGCTCTTCTCGGTGAGGCCCTCCGCGGGCCGGTCAAACCGGGCCAGCAGTTGGCGCCCGGCGATCTCGGCGGCGCGCAGCGCCACGTCGAGCACGGCATTTGCGGTGGTGGCGTCTGTGGTCACGAAGGAGCAGGGTACCGACCATTGACCGGCCGGGGGCGCTAGCGTTCCACTCCATGCCGAACTCAGTGAACCTCATCTCCCCGCGCGGCTACTGCGCGGGCGTCGACCGCGCCATCGAGACCGTTGACCGGCTGCTCGAGGATCGCGGGGCACCCATCTACGTGCGCGGCGAGATCGTGCACAACCAGTATGTGGTGAAGACCCTTGCCGACAAGGGCGCGGTGTT
>CANJMX010000179.1 GCA_947475125.1 Actinomycetota bacterium | reverse complement strand
CCTACGTATACGTCGGCGCCCTTCACCAGGTCGCGCATGGCCTCTTGGGTCTCGGCAGCGCGTACCTCGGCGGCACCGGCCTTCTCGGCGAAGCGCCGGTAGGCCATGGCGCCCGGGCCCGATCCGGCCACGCAGATGCGCGACTCGGCGATGTTCTTGCCCACCACGGCCAGCCCGTTGAGCGTGCCTGCCAGCAGCGCAGCAGCAGTGCCCTCGGCGTCGCCGTGCACCACAGGGATGTCGAGCGCCCCCCGCAGGATGCGGGTGATCTCAAAGCAGTTGGGCGCCGAGATGTCGGCCACGTGAATGCCACCGAATACCGATGCGATCTTGATGACGGTATCGGCGATGGCTGCCGGATCGTCGAGGTCGATGGGCAGGGGGAAGGCGTCAACCTCCGCCATCTCACGCATGAACAGCGAGAGCCCTTCGAGCACCGGAAGCGCCGCGAGCGGGCCAAGATCGCCCTGTCCCACAAGTGCTGACCCGTCGCTGATCACCATCACGCTGTTGCCCTTGATGGTGAGGTCCCAGGCGCGGTCGATGTTGTCGTGAATGGCCATGCACACGCGGGCCACGCCCGGGGTGTAGGCCATCGACAGGTCGTCACGGTTTCTCACGGGTATGCGCGTGCGCATGGTGAGCATGCCGCCTTCGTGCGCACGGAAGATGGCGTTGGTGACGCCGTGCACGGTGACACCCTGCACACTGCCCAGCGACTGGACGATGGCATCGGTGGCCTGCTCGTCGGCACCCAGGATGACGATGTCGCGGGTGATGGTCTCGCGGGTGGACCGCACGGTGTCCATGCCATCGACCTCGCCGCCCGCCATTGTGATGGCGGTCATCACGTGGCTGAGCACCTCAGGGCCAGCTGAGAGCTCGGCGCGGACGATGACGCTGGCGTTGGACGGCATTCGGAAAAACCTCGGTTGGCTTCAGGTGCGAGGGCGCGCGGGAGACTAGCGACGCAAACGCGCCTCGGGAGAGGGTTCCGCGCCCGGGGCGGTGATCCTTCCCGGGCTCGCGAAGGTGCTGCGCTACGCCGCGGTGGTCCGCAGCGCCAGATGCACGTCCGGCGACCGCAGCACAGTGCCATCTTCCAGAGTGATGGTGATCCCGTCGGTCTTCGCCAGCCGCAGGCCGGCGTTCGCAACGTCCACCGAGATCAGTTGGCCATCACGGAAGGCCAGGGCATCGCCCGCATCGGTGACGTCCCACCCGTCGGCGAGAGGCACCTCACTGCAGCGCAGGTACAGAAGATCCCATCGCGGGTCGTACTCCACGGCGTCGAACACCGCTGTCCCAAATGTGACGGTCACCTGCTCCTCCCCGGAATTCACCTGCATGCGAAGGCATTGAACGCTTCGCCCCGACCAAGATGATCATATTCCACCACCACGCAGATCCACCGCGATGGCCCCATCCCGGCGTGGAAGTACCGTTGCCGCTGGGGTCGCTCGGGGTCGGGCGGGCTGATGTCGGCGCTCGCGATGGCGATGAGCAGGTCGCGCCTGCTCAGGTGGGCGACGTCAAGGTGCGAGGCCGCGATCTTCCGGAAGGTTCGGTCGGGCACGCGCACCTGCCTCCCGAACACCGGGTCGATGACCCATGCGGCGCTTGGCAGGTCGTCACTGGGGCGAGTCTCCACACCCCGGTATTGCTCGCAGCACAGTGCGCACCGGTGGGTGACGCACTGTCAGCAGTTCGTGCTGATCTGGCGCTATGCGGCGGTGGCCCGCAGCGCCAGATGCACGTCCGGCGACCGCAGCACGGTGCCATCTTCCAGAGTGATGGTCATCGCATCGCCCCGCTCAAGGCGTGTGGTGAAGTCGAACATGTCCACGCCAATCAGAACACCATCTTTGAACCGCAGCGCGTCGCCCTCGTCGCTCTGATCCCAGTCGTCACCGGGCCGCTCCGGCCCGGAGTGCAGGATGAGGTTGTCGTGCTCAGGGTCGTACCTGATGACGTCGAAAACGATGTCGCCGTATGTAACGGTCATCGCCCGGTCTCCTTCGGAAGTCGCCGCACCGCGAATGCGGTGAAAGCCTCACCGGATGGCGATCGTACTGCACTACGACGCACAGCCATCGCGATGGCCCCACTCCGCGACGGTAGAAGACGTGGCGATTGGGGGCATGGCCTGGTCGGTGGGCATTGGCGTTCGCCACGGCTTCGAGTACAACGCGCCGGGTGAGCCCCGTCAGGTCCTGGTGGTCACAGGCGATCTTCCGGAAGGCCCGATCCGGCACGCGCACCTGCCTCCCGAATACCGGGTCGATGACCCATGCGGCGCTTGGCAGGTCGTCACTGGGGCGAGTCTCCACACCCCGGTATTCCTCGCAGCACAGTGCGCACCAGTGGGTGATGCACTGTCAGCAATTCGTGCTGATCTGGCGCTACGCGGGTACTCGCTCCGAGACCAATGCCTTCAGGTCGGCCTCGGGCCTGGCACCCAGGTGCGAGATGACCTCGGCGGCAGCCACGGCACCCATGCGCCCGCAGTCGTGCAGGTTGCGCCCCTGCGTCCACCCCGCGAGGAACCCGGCGGCAAACAGGTCGCCCGCGCCGGTGGTGTCGACCACCTGCACCGCTGCCTCCGCCGGGATGATGTGCATGTCGCAGTCACCGGCAATCACCGCGCCGTGCTCGCTGCGGGTGATCGCCACCACCTTCACCAGCGGCGTGACCGAGTGCATGGCGCTGTCAAGGTCATCGGTCTCGTAGAGCGACGTGATCTCGCTCTCGTTGGCAAACAGGATGTCCACGTCGTTATCCACCAGCTCGAGGAAATCGGCACGGTGGCGATCGACGCAGAAGGGGTCAGACAGCGACAGGGCCACGGCGCGGCCGGCATCCTTGGCGATGCGGATGGCCTTGCGCATGGCCTCCTTGGCACCCGGGGGGTCCCACAGGTAACCCTCGAGGTACAGCACGGCTGAATCACGCACCACGGCCTCATCGACGTCGTCGGGGCCCAGTTCGACCGACGCACCCAGGTGCGTGCACATGGTGCGGTGGGCATCTGGG
>CANJMX010000178.1 GCA_947475125.1 Actinomycetota bacterium | reverse complement strand
GTCACCGGCAGCGGCGCCGTCGATGCGAAAGCCACCCGATCCAAGGGAGGCGAGGTCAACATTCGATGGGGAGGCCGTGCCGTAGATCACGTAACCGGATCCGGCAGCGGGACGGGAGGTGGGGGATTCGACGGGCGCACCCACGATCACGTCTGCCCGGCCGTCACCGTTGACGTCTCCTACAGAGGCGACTGAGTAGCCGCTGTAGTCACCGGCAGCGGCGCCGTCGATGCGAAAGCCACTGGATCCAAGGGACAAGAGATCGACATTCGATGGGGAGGCCGTGCCGAAGATCAGGTAACTGGATCCGGCGTCGGTGCGCGAGGAGGGGTCTGCGTAGGGCGCACCCACGATCACGTCTGCCCGGCCGTCACCGTCGACGTCTCCTGCAGAGGCGACTGAGGAGCCGCTCAAGTCACTGGCAGCGGCGCCGTCGATGCGAAAGCCGCTCGATCCAAGGGAGGCGAGATCGACATTCGATGGGGAGGCCGTGCCGTAGATCACGTAACTGGATCCGGCACCGCTACGCGAGGAGGGGTCTGCGTAGGGCGCACCCACGATCACGTCTGCCCGGCCGTCACCGTTGACGTCTCCTGCAGAGGCGACTGAGGAGCCGCTCACGTCACCGGCAGCGGCGCCGTCGATGCGAAAGCCGCTGGATCCAAGGGAGGCGAGGTCGACATTCGATGGGGAGGCCGTGCCGTAGACCACGTAAGTGGATCCGGCGTTAGTACGCGAGGAGGGGTCTGCGCGGTGCGCACCCACGATCACGTCTGCCCGGCCGTCACCGTTGACGTCTCCTGCAGAGGCGACTGAGTTGCCGCTGTTGTCATTGGCAGCGGCACCGCTCAACGTGACGTTTGCCTGGGTGAGCAGGTCGACGGTGCCCTGCTGCTGGGGCAGCACCCCGAGTGCAGCGGCGCTGAGCGCCGCGAGGCATGCGCCGGCAGCAAGGGGCAGTCGGAGGTGGCGCCAGGAGACGGAGCGGGTCAACAGGGGGTCCTCATGTGGGGTTCGGCATGGATGAGACTACTCGCGCCCGGCCGCGTGGCTTCATGGGCGGGTCTTTGGGACCGCTACTTCACGCGCTTGGTCACCACCGACTGCGCCGCGATGGTGCCGGTCGAGCGGGAACCGGTGACCCTCGCGCGGTACGCCGTGGAAACGATCGTGCGCGTATGCACGCAACCTGCGGGACCTACTGCCCGGTGAAGTCGGGGTCTCGCTTCTCGCGGAAGGCCGCGAGGCCCTCCTCGATGTCGGCGCTCTGGAATGCCCGCTGACGCCACCGCTCGGCGATCTCGGCAGCCTCCGACGGCGGCGTGCCCGTCTCGATGGCTTTGATGACGGCGCGCATGCCGGCGACGGCGATGGGACCGTTCTTGCCGATCTCCATGGCGTCGGCGAAGGCGAGGTCACCGAGCTCGAGGCGATCGACCACCCGGTTGACCATGCCCATCTGCCGGGCGCGTTCGGCATCCACCGGGCGGCCGGTGAGGAAGAGTTCACGGGTGTTGGCCGCGCCGCAGGTATCAACGAAGCGGCGGATGCCCTCTGCCGCATACACCCAGCCCAGCCGGGCCGGTGGCATGCCAAACCGTGCTCCGCGTGATGCGATGCGCCAGTCGGCGGCCATGGCGATCTCAAGTGCGCCACCAAAGGCGTTGCCGTTAAGCGCGCACACCACGGGTACGGGGCACCCCTCAACGGCGGCGGCGGCACGGCCCAGCAGGCGCTCGCCACTGCGCACGGCATCGGTGAGCGCGTCGCCGTCGCGGGCCTGCAGGTCAACACCGCCGCTGAAGTTGCGGTCACCGCTTCCGGTGAGCACCACGGCGCGGGCATCGCCGAGCGCCTCGGGGTCGAGTGCCTCGGCGAGTGCCTTCAGCATTGGGTCGTCCAGGCTGTTGGCCCGGGCCTCATTGGCGATGGTCACCACCACCACGTCGCCATCGCGGTCGGTATCAATGCGTCCTGCCGGGGAGTCAGCCATGCGGGCACTCTAGGCGGTGCCCGGGTTGCCGGGGGTTGCTACGCGACGCGGGCGAGATGAGCGAGCAGGGCGTCGGTCACCAACTCGGGTGCCTCCTGCTGGGCCCAGTGGCTGACGCCCGGAAGCATCACCACCTCAAGCGGGCCGGTGACCTTGGTGATTGACCGCTCGAGCAACAGGTCGCTCATATAGGCGTCGTTGTCGGCCCACGCGATGGTGGTGGGCACGGTGACGGGCGGCATCTGCGGTGGCGGCTTCAGCCAGTTCTCAGGTGGGATGTTGGCGCGGTAGTACTCAAGCGCGGCGGTCATGGCGCCCGGGCGCATCAAGGCGTCCTTGAAGATACGGCGCTCGGCGGGCGGGAATGTGCCGGGGGCGGCGGTGTCGAACACGAATGCCTCGAGGTTGGCGGCGTCGTTGTTGAGCAGCCACTCCTCGGCGATTCCGGGGAACTGAAACAGCAGCATGTACCAGCTCTTCTGCTGCTGCTCGGGCACCTGCCGGCACTCGGCGCTCGCCACCGGGTGGGGCGAGTTGAGGATGAACAGTGAGCGCACCACCTGGGGCGCGAGCGCTGCGGTGGCCCAGGTGAGGCTGCCACCCCAGTCGTGGCCCACGAGGTGCGCTGATTCGAGATCGAGCGCACTGATGAGCCCGGTGACATCACCCACCAGGTTTGGGAAGGCATATTCGGCGGTCCCCTGTGGGCGGTCGCTGTCGCCGTAGCCGCGCAGGTCGGGGACGATGGCGCGGTAGCCGGCGGTGGCGAGTGCGGCGGCCTGAGCACGCCATGAGTAGCCGAGTTCGGGAAAGCCGTGCCACAGGATGACCGGCAGGCCGTCGGGCGGTCCCATCTGCTGCACCGACAACGTCAGCCCACCAACGTGCACCCGCGAGCGCGTGGCTCCGGGGATATCGCCGATGGTGCCCACCTCAGACGTCGAGCGCGGCCAGGTCGAGCATGTCGGCCACCACGCGGTCAAACCCGATGCCGGCGACTTCGGCGGCCTTGGGCAGCAGGCTGGTGTCGGTCATGCCCGGGATGGTGTTGACCTC
>CANJMX010000177.1 GCA_947475125.1 Actinomycetota bacterium | reverse complement strand
GTGTCGGTGCGCGTGACGTTCGTCTTCAGCGCGTACTCACGGGTGAGCGATGCCTTGTGGTGCACCGTGTCGACGACGTCAATGATCTTGCCGTGCACCTGAAATGGGCCATTGGCGGGGAGCGTGACGCTCATGGGGTGCTCGGCGGCGAAGCTGCCGCCCTTTGACCATGTGAGGCCAGCAGCATTGACGCATGCGAGGGCTGCCTGCCAGTAGCCGTTGCCACCCCAGTTCGTTACGCCTGCGCCACCCGATCCGTATGTGATTGCACCCGTTGACGAGATGGAGCCGTTGTAGGCCGTGCCGCTCCCCCCCATCCACATCTCCTCGGACAGTGAGGCACTGCCGGTGCCGGTATTCCAGCCAACTTGGTTCAGGTCCCCCTCTGACCCCGACGCGGGCTGCAGGGGCCACGGGGCGCCGGCGGCATCGTACGGCTGCCCATCGAGACTCCAGCCCAACGATGGCGCAGGAGTGCCGTATGCCGGGTCGGTATTCACCGCGTTGTTGTCGCAGCTGATCACCTGCTGCTGCGAGGCCGCCCGATTGATCTGAATCCATCCGGTCACCGACTGCATGCAGTACTGACCGAGCTCCGACTGAGTGAGGCCATTTACGGACGCACACACGCCCGAGCCACCTGTGCCCCAGCTGTGCGAATTGGCAGACGCACCGGTGGCAGCAATCGCCAGGGCGCCAAGGGTGAGCGGGATCGCGACCAGCAGCGACCGGCTATTCAATGGGGGCATTCGAGGGGCCTCTCGGAGATCGTTGACCGAACGTCGTCGCAATCACCATAGACCCACACCGGCCCGGTGCGGTCAGGCGCATCGGCCCATTACCGCCCGGGCGATACCGGCGAGGTCGGCCCGCGTTGCGGTATCTGTAAAGCCACTGCCCACGAGCATCTGCTCCACCGCACTCGCCTGCCCGTGCCCCACCTCCAGCACGATGAGGCCCCCCGGGCTCAGTACGCCCACCGCCTCGCTGATTACCCGCTCAAGATCTTCGGTGCCCACTGGGCCGGATACCAGCGCCTCTGCCGGCTCATGCCTCAGTGCCGGGAACCGCTCGAGATCTTCAGGCACGAGGTACGGGGGGTTGCTCACAACCACGTCAAACCGCTCGCCGGCCACGGCGGTCATTCCGTCGCTCGCCAGCAGCCGCACGCGTTCGGCCAGCGAGGGGTTGGCGGCAAGGTTGCGCTCGGCCACCGCCAATGCCTTGGGGCTGCGTTCGAGCCCGGTCACCTTCAGGTCGAGCCTGAGGTCGGCAACGGCGAGTGCGATGGCTCCCGATCCGGTGCCCCAATCGACCACGCTCCCGCCCTGCGGCGCCATCTCCACCACCACGTCAACGATGACCTCGGTGTCGGGACGCGGCACCAGCACGTCGGGGGTTATCTCCAACTCGAGACGGCCGAATGCGCGGCGCCCCGTGATGTGGGCCACCGGCACCATCTCGCCGCGGCGTGCAATGAGCGCACGGCAGGCAGCCAGTTCGTCGGGGGTGAGCGGGCGTTCGCCCTCGGTGTAGAGCGCGATCCGTTCCAGACCCAGCGCATGGCCGATCAGGATGTCCGCATCAAGGCGCGGGGTGTCAGATCCCTTGCTGCCGAGCCACTTCGCCGAACGCTGCACGACCTCGGCGATGGTGAGGATCTCGGGTGTCGCTGCGCCAGCGGGGGATGAGCCCGGGCGTACCTGCTCCGCATCGCTCACGTCAGTCGCTCACAGATGCAGGGTGGCACCGGGGCACCCCTGCTCAGTCGTTGCTCGCGGCGGCCAGGTCGGCTTCCTGCTGCTCCAGGAGCAGGCGGCGCTCCTCGCCCTGCAGTGCATCGGTGATCGCCTGCAGGTGCCCCTGCAGTACCTGCTCCTTGAGCGGGATTGTCACGCCGATGCGGTGGTCGGTCACGCGGTTCTGCGGATAGTTGTAGGTGCGCACCTTCTCCGAGCGGTCGCCACTTCCCACATGGGCCTGGCGGGTGGTCCGGAGTGCGGCCTGCTGCTCGGCCTGTGCCTTCTCGAGGAGGCGGGCGCGCAGCACGCGCAGCGCGCGCTCCTTGTTCTGGAGCTGGCTCTTCTCGTCCTGCATCGAAACCACGACGCCCGTCGGCAGGTGCGTAATGCGCACGGCGGAGTCGGTGGTATTCACGCTCTGGCCGCCCGGACCACTGGAGCGGTACACGTCGATCTTCAGGTCGTTCTGGTCGATGGTCACGTCGACCTCGTCGGCCTCGGGCAACACGGCCACGGTCGCAGTGGAGGTGTGAATGCGCCCCTGGCTCTCGGTGGCCGGTACGCGCTGTACCCGGTGAACCCCGCCCTCGTGCTTGAACACGCTGAACGCGCCGTCGCCCTTGACGGCGAAGGTGGCCTCCTTCACGCCACCGGCGTCGGCCTCGCTCACGTCGAGCAGTTCCACCTTGTACCCACGTTCAACGGCGTAGCGCTGGTAGATGTCGAGCAGATCGCGCGCGAACAGCGCGGCCTCCTCGCCGCCGGTGCCGCCGCGGATCTCCACGATCACGTCGCGCGAATCATTTGGGTCGGGCTCGACCATGGCCGACCGGATGAGTGGCTCAAGCACGTCCACCTCGGCCTCAGCCTCTTTGAGCAGCGCGCGGAAGTCGTCGTCCTCGCCCTCGGCCAGCATCTCGCGGGCCTCCGCGGCGCGCCCTGAGGCGTCGCGCCACCGCACGGCCAACTGCGCGGCTTCTTCGAGTCCGGAGTACCGCCGATTGAGGTCGGCGTAGCGCGTGCGGTCGGACGCCGCCTCGGGGTCCGAGAGGGCCTGCGACAACTCCGCGCGCGTGCGCTCCACCTGGGCCACCAGGCCCGCGACTCCACCGCTCATGTCAGCACCCACAGGGGAGCGGGCGCGTCATGCGCGCCCGCGGTGACTAAGGCTGTGCCTGCTGGCGCTTGCGGTTGAAGCGCTCCACGCGGCCACCGGTATCCATGAGCTTCTGCTTGCCCGTGTAGAACGGGTGGCACATTGAGCACACTTCCACGCGGATCTCCGGCGCGGTGGAGCGGGTGGTGAACTC
>CANJMX010000176.1 GCA_947475125.1 Actinomycetota bacterium | reverse complement strand
GGACGCCAACGGCCAACAGGGCCAGGCTCGAGCGGGTGACGATGGTGTTGGACAGTCGGCGCATGCGGTGGGGTGCCTCCTCGGGGCGCGTGCTTCTGGGCTGGGCCAGCGGTGCGGGATTGCAGCGCGACGGGACGACCCGGGAACGTCCCGCAGGCTAGGGACATCGCACGCCACCGAACAAGGGGGCGGGCGATGCCCGAACCCCATGTTCACGGGATCCTTACGGCTTCCACGCGGGCATCCCTGCCCCGCCCCACCTCAGCAGCGCCCCAATTACGCGGCCGGTGGCATTCCCACGTCCATCAGGTCGCGGGCCAGATCATCAACCGGCAGGCCATCGGCCTCGGCCTGAGTAAGTGCCACCGCCACGTCGGGAGCCAGCCCGAGGCGCAGCCGGATGGTGGCGTCGATAGCTGCCAGCCACTCGCTGATGCGATCGCAGTGCACCAGCACGGCCCCCGGCTCGCGGGCCATGACATCGGCCACATCGGCCGCCAACCGGGGTATCTCGGCCCGCGCCTGCACCACGTCCATGAGGGGATGCCACCGCACGCCGAACCCCACCTGCGCGTACTCCACCAGCGCATGGCGCGAGCGCATGCCACTTACAATCGTGCGCACTCCCTGCTCGTGCCACCACACAAGCTCGGCCTCGCGGCGGGCCACCCGGTGGCTTCGCCCGCCGCCTCCCGGGCGCTCGGCAATGACAAGCGCCCCCGGCACGATCCATGCGTGAGGCGGTGGGGTGAACGGGGCCATAGGTGTCCTCCGACGTCGTCTGGGAATGCTCCCAACCTTCGCGCCCCTGCACGTCACGGCGCTACGCGCAGGGGTGACACCGGGGCACCAAGCCCGTCACAGCACTGCCCGAGTGCGACCCGAACACAGAATCCTGTCGCGCACATCCGCAGCTAAGGAATGCAGTAGCCCATTTGTTGCACCACTGCGACTAGAGTTGGTCCCATAAATGCTCCTCGTCTGTATCCGTTCGCAACGAAAGCCTCCCCCTTGAAGCCCCTGGCATCCCGTGGCGTATTCGCTGTCACCGCGCTCCTTATCGCTCTCCCGACTGCCGTGAGCGCGGCCGCCACGCCGTCAACCAGCATCGGTATCGCGATTCAACGGGAGCTCCATGGCCTGCAGCAGGCGCGATCAAGAGCGATCATCTGCATGCGTAACGGCGACACTCCGTGCGCGCGCAAAGAGGCCCAGCGCATCGTTACCGGCACGGTCGCGCTGCGAACGGCGGCCCGGGAGGCAATTGTGCTGAGCGGCAGTCCAGCGGCAATCGACACGCTGCACGCCCAGGTGCATGCACTCACCGCTGTGGCGGTCGCCGGTCGTGCGCTCGGTGTTGCCCGTGGTCCGGCGACACAGAGGCGCTTCAACCTCTTCCTGGGCCGCCTGGCACGTGCAACGGTGTCCAGACCATCCCCCCAGCCCGCGCCGGTGCCAGCGGCTCCTGCCGACGAACCCATCGCGCCGCCCGTGGCGCCATCGCCCACCACGCTCGACATCGCGTTCACGGGAATGAGCCCCGGCTTCGCTCTCAGCGCGCCGGACTACGGCATCAGATGCTCCGGTGGGCACACCTCGGTTACCGTGAGCGCACCCGTCGGCAGCACCGTATCGATCGGCGGGCAGACGCCCACCTCGGGCACGTGGAGCACGAGCGATATCGAACTGACCCCAGGGCGCACCGTCAACTTCACGGTGGCGGACGCGCACGGGTCTCACGACTACCGGGCCCGGTGCCTACCCGACGACTTCCCCACGTACTCATCCACGCGACCCGGCGTGCCCCAAGCCGAGTGGTACATCACAACTCCAGATCTCTTCGGCACCACTGGCCCCTACGCCGCCATCTTCGACAACCGCGGTGCCCCGGTGTGGTGGCAGCGCATGGCCTCATGGGGTATGGACGCCAAATTGCTCCCAGATGGCACGCTCGCATGGTGGGTTCTCGCCCGCGAAGGCGACGTGGCGCACTACGAAATCCATTCCCTCGACGGTGTGCTGCTGCACCGCGTGGAGATATTCGACGGCATCACCGACAACCACGACTTGCGGAGCATGCCAAATGGCGACTATCTGGTGCTGTCATACGTGCCCCGCACACACGTTGACTTGTCGGCATTTGACGGCAGCGCCGATGCCACGGTGCTCGATGCCGAGATCCAGGAGGTGAGCCCCACGGGCTCACTGGTCTGGCGCTGGAATTCCAGCGCCCACATCACGCCTGCCGAGACAGGCCCGTGGCTGCCGTCCCTGGTCGCCGCCCCGCAGGTGGACCTGGTGCACATCAACTCGATCGAGCTGAGCGGCAACTCCATCGTGTTCTCCGCGCGCCACCTCAACGCCATCTATTCCATCGACCGCACCACCGGCGACGTTGAATGGAAGCTCGGCGGCACGCCCGTGGTGGAGAGCCTCAACATCGTCGGTGACCCTGCCCTCGGCGCAACCAGCTTCGGCGGTCAGCACGATGCGCGGATTCTCTCCGATGGCACCCTCACGCTGCATGACAACGGAACGCTGCGCGACAGGGCACCGCGAGCGGTGCGCTATGCCATCGACACCGGTGCCGGCACGGCCACACTGCGTGAGCAGGTGCAGGATTCGGGAATCACGTCGTCCGGCTGCTGCGGCAGCGCACGCCGCCTCACCGGCGGCAACTGGGTGATGGGCTGGGGCATGAACAGCACAAGCACCGAAAACACGCCTGACGGTACACGCGTGTTCAGCCTTACCTTCGGAGGAGGAATCGGCACCTACCGCACGATCCCGGTGGAACCGGGCGGGCTCTCGCGTACCGACCTGCGGTCCGAGATGGACCAGATGCCGCTCGGCTAGTCGGCGGTTGCCGCTGCCCTGATCCACTCGGGCACCGGCACCGGACTGCGGTCGCCCCGCTCAATGCACACATGGGTGAGCTCGCCCTCGGCGCACAGCTGGTCGCCCCGCACAAACCGGTGGCGACTGCGAAATGAGGTGGTGCCCACTCCACCCACGCTGGTCTCGAGGGTGATCAGGTCATCCAGCACCATGCGCTGGTCAAACCGGCACTGGCTGTTGACGATGGGAATTCCCGCGCCCTCCTCAAGCAGCCGGGTGAATGG
>CANJMX010000175.1 GCA_947475125.1 Actinomycetota bacterium | reverse complement strand
CGAGGCCGGTTTCCCGATCTCGTCTCCCGGTGACCTTGAGGGTGTGCAGGCAGTGGCCCGCGAGGTGGAGGGCCCAACGATCGCCGCGCTGGCCCGGGCGAACGAGAAAGACATCGCAGTGGCGTGGGACGGCGTGCGCGATGCGAAGAAGCCGCGCATCCATACGTTTATCGCCACATCCGACATCCACATGACCCACAAACTGCGCATGGATCGCGCGACAGTGCTGGCCGCCGCCACCGACGCCGTGCGCCAGGCCTGTGGCCTGTGCCCCGACGTGGAATTCTCATGCGAGGACGCCACCCGGTCCGACCCCGCGTTCGTGGCCGAGGTTATTGGCTCCGCAATTGCAGAGGGCGCGCAGACCATCAACATTCCCGACACCGTCGGGTACACGATGCCCACCGAGTTCCAGCACTTTCTCGGCGATCTGTACGAGCGCTGCCCCTCGCTCGAGAGCGTGACACTCTCGGTGCACTGTCATAACGATCTGGGACTGGCTGTGGCCAACTCCCTCGCGGGCATTCAGGTGGGCGCTCGACAGGTGGAGGTGTGCGTTAACGGCATCGGGGAGCGTGCGGGTAACGCCTCGCTCGAAGAGATGGCCATGATCCTGCGCACCCGGGCAGAGGACCTCGGCGGGTTGTGGTCGGGGATTGAGACCACTGAGATCACACGCGCCAGTCGCATGGTGAGCCGCCTCACCGGGTACGACATCCAGCCCAACAAGGCCGTGGTGGGGCGTAATGCCTTCGCGCATGAGGCCGGTATCCATCAGCACGGAATGCTCGCCAACCCGCTCACCTACGAGATCATGGACGCCCAGAGCGTGGGACTGGTGCAGAGTGAACTGGTGCTGGGGAAGCACTCCGGGCGACACGCGCTGCTGCAGGCCTTGGTCGACATGGGATATGAGCTCGACAAGACAGAGCTGAACGAAGTGTTTACGCGGTTCAAGGCACTCGCCGATCGCAAGGGCGAGATCAGTGCGATGGATCTGGACGCGCTCATGGGAGATGAGATGCGCGCCGTTCACGAGAACTCGCTCGACCTCCGTGAGATCGCGTTCTCTGGCGCATCCGGCGCCGAGGCGACCGCCCGCGTGGTCGTGGAGGATGCCGACGGTTCCGAACACCGAGGCGAGGGTGCGGGGGACGGCCCCGTGGCGGCGCTCATGGGCGCCATTGACGCGGCCGTCGGTTCGTCGGGCACACTGCTTGAGTACGCGGTGTCCGCGGTGACCGCCGGCCCCGACGCGCTTGGTGAGGCGCGGGTGGTCTGCGACATCAACGGCCGGCAGTTCACGGGGCAGGGGGTCTCACCGGATGTGCTCGAGGCCTCGGCCATCGCCTACCTGCGCGCAGTGACTGCGAGCAGGAACGCAGCAGACGAGAGGATGGCCGACAGCGGCGTCTAGCCGTGTCGGCCCGACAGGACAATGGAGGAAATGCACGTGGGGAAGACCCTATTCCGGAAGGTGTGGGACCTGCACGAGGTCGCGCCGGAGGGCGCTGACGGACCGGCGATCATCTATGTGGATCTGCACCTCGTGCACGAGGTCACCTCCGCACAGGCGTTTGATGGCATCCGACTGGCGGGTCGTACCGTGCGCCGCCCAGACCGCACTCTCGCCACGGCCGACCACAACGTTCCCACCATCGGGCGCGAACGCGGTATCGAGGACGAGCTGTCCCGCCTTCAGGTTGAGGCGCTGGAGAACAACGCGAAGGAGTTCGGGATCCCGATCTTCTCGCTCAACAGTCCGCGACAGGGGATCGTGCACGTCATCGGTCCGGAGCTCGGGTTCACCCAGCCGGGCATGACCATTGTGTGCGGTGACAGCCACACCTCGACCCATGGAGCCTTTGGCGCCCTGGCATTCGGTATCGGCACCAGCGAGGTGGAGCACGTGCTGGCCACCCAGACGCTGCCGCAGGGAATGCCGCGCACCATGCGCATCAACTTTGACGGCGAGCTGCCGCGGGGCGTCGTGGCAAAGGACATCATCCTCGGAGCGATCGGCCAGATGGGTGTGTCTGGTGCCCAGGGGTTTGTTGTGGAATACGCCGGCTCGGCGATCCGCGGCCTGTCCATGGAGGGCCGCATGACCGTGTGCAACATGTCGATTGAGGGCGGCGCCCGTGCCGGCATGGTGGCTCCCGATGACGTCACCTTTGAGTACGTGGAGGGCAAGCTCGCGGCACCGGCAGATTTCGCTGCCGCGGTTGAGGGCTGGCGCCAGCTGCCGTCTGACGCGGACGCAACCTTTGACCACGAGATGCACGTGGATGTCCCCTCGCTTGCGCCTCAGGTGACGTGGGGCACGACCCCCGGCATGGTTGTTCCCATCACCGGTCGCGTACCCACTCCCGATCAGTACGACGATCCGGCTGATCAGGAGTCCGTCCGGCGTTCGCTCGAGTACATGGGGCTGAAGGGTGGCGAGGCAGTCGAGGACATTGCCATCGACACCGTGTTCCTCGGGTCGTGCACCAACGGGCGCATCGAGGACCTGCGGGCTGCTGCCGAGGTGATGCAGGGCAACTCCGTCAAGCAGGGGATCCGGGCCATGGTGGTTCCCGGGTCGATGGCCGTGAAGGCGCAAGCCGAGCAGGAGGGCCTGGACCGGGTGTTTATCGACGCCGGTTTCGAGTGGCGCGATGCCGGCTGCTCGATGTGCCTCGGCATGAACCCCGACATTCTGGAGCCGGGCGAGCGGTCTGCATCCACGAGTAACCGCAACTTTGAGGGACGCCAGGGCAAGGGCGGTCGCACCCACCTGGTGAGTCCCGCCATGGCAGCAGCAGCCGCCATCACAGGCCATCTGGTTGACGTCCGCACGTTCGACGCCGCCCTCACAGGCGCATAGGGGAGAGAACCGTATGAATCCCATTCGTGTTGTCGAGTCGAAGGTTGCGCCCATGGATCGGGCCGACGTCGATACCGACCAGATCATCCCGAAGCAGTTCCTCAAGCGCATTGAGCGCACGGGCTTCGGTGAGTTTCTCTTCTACGACTGGCGTGAGGAGGACTTTTACCTCCTCGATCGCCCTGAGTACGCGGGTGCTGAGATCCTGGTGGCGGGGCGCAACTTCGGGTGCGGGTCATCCCGTGAGCACGCCCCGTGGGCGATTCAGGACTATGGGTTCAACGTGGTCATCGCCCCATCGTTCGCGGACATCTT
>CANJMX010000174.1 GCA_947475125.1 Actinomycetota bacterium | reverse complement strand
GAGAAGACGGCGGAGGACTTCAAGAACCTCAAGCTGCACACCGGCGACCTGGGCCGGATGGACGACGATGGCTACCTGTACTTCATGGACCGCGTGAAGGACTACATCAGGCGCCGCGGCGAGAACGTGTCATCGATGGAGGTGGAGCGCATCGTGGCGAGCCACCCCGGCGTACTCGAGGCCGCAGCCGTTGGCGTGGCGGCCGGCGAGGGTGCGGGCTCCGAGCAGGAGATCCTCATCTGCGTCGTGCCGCGGGAGGGCGTTCCCGACCCGCATGAGCTGCTCACCTACTGCGCCGACAAGATGCCGTACTTCGCGGTACCCAGGTACGTGAGGTTTATGGAGCATCTGCCCAAGACCCCGACCGATCGCGTGCGCAAGGTGGAGCTTCGTGACATGGGCCTCGGAGACGACGTGTACGACCGTGCTGTGAGCGGCCCCGAGGTCAGGGCCTGATGGACGACGAGCTGGATCTGGGCGAGGCCGCCGCGTTCATCCTGGGCGCCCGCCCGGGGCTGGACGAGGACGACGTGTGGACCGTGCTCAAGGAGATCGGCGACCCGCCCGTGCGAAGTGCCGACGGCATGGCCGTGGATCTCATCACGCGGCTGCACCCGGGGATCCGGGCCAAGGATGTGAAGGTGACGCTTGATGAGTGGCGCGAGTACGCGCGTCTCGCGGTCGAGAACGACTGGGAATAAGGGCGGGGACCCCGCGGGGTGGTCACCGGCCCAGTGGGTGATTGGTGGGCGGGGACCCCGCGGCGTGGTCACCGGCTCAGTGGGTGATTGGTGGGCGGACCACTTGCGAAACGTGATCGGCACGTGCGGGGGCCGCACGTGCAGGATCCCCGGCTGCGACGGTCCACCCACCAATCACCCACTGGGCCTCCGCCCTTCTCCCCACCCCGCTATCGGCGGGCCGGGGATGCCTTGCCGAGGAGGATGTCCTTTGCCGTGGTGAGGGCGACCGTCATGTCCTTTGCGCGCGCTTGCAGATCGGGGTGCAGGTCGGCCACGCGATCGGGGTGGCAGCGCACCACCTGCTGGCGGAACGCACGGTCAACCTCCTGCGGTGACGGGCGCGGGCCGAGGCCCAGGAGGTCGGCGGCCTCTGCCGCACTGGTGGGGGCGGCGACCGAGGTGCCCTGCTTCACATCGATGAGCCCCTGCGCCAACTTGCGAAGGCGTGCCTTCTCGGCCTGCACGTCGCCCCACTCGTCGTCGAGCCGGGCCTGCTCGTGGGCCAGGTGAACGCGCTCCTCGCGCACCTCCTCTGCCAATGCGGCGAGGCGGCTGTCACGACCACCGACGTCTTCGCGCAGGGCCTCGAGCATTGCCTCGGGGTCAGCCGTCGCGGGCGCGTCGTCGGGCACTGTGCGCCCCTGCCCCGACTGTCCCTGGCGCACGAGGGCGATGACCTCGTCCAGCCGGTGATGTGCGGAGTTCGCCATCGAGGGTCCGTCGGATGGTGCAAGACGCACCAACGCCAGCGACTCCCATGACGGGTCGGCAAGGAAGGCGGCCGACGACCGGCCGGCGAGCAGCACCCGGCGCTCCGGGCTGGGGCGGTGACCGAGCAGTGCGAAATGGGCATCGGGGGTGCCGCTGCCGCGAAGTGCGGCGATCTCTTCGGCCAGATCGTCGAGCCGGCGCGCAACCTCGCGGCCGTCGGGGCCGTCGGCGCGCACTGCGCGCGCGGCGGCCAGTGCAGAGTCCAGGCCCTCGGCGCCCTCGGTCTGGCCGACGGCGAGCACCGACCACCAGCGGGTCCACGGGTCGTCGTCGGATGCACCCGCCAGTACGCGGCCGGCCTCAGCCGGAAAGTCGAGAGCGAGCATCGCGGCGGCGAGGTTCGGCCGCCCGGCGCGGTCGCCCATCGCCACCGCGGTGGCGAGCAGGGCCACCTGTCGCCAGCGCGCGGCATCGCCGCGTTGCGGAGCGGGGCCTGCTGCTCGAATGAAGGGGTCGGTCACGCCGGGCACGGTAGTGCAGCCCCGGCGCACGGTCGCGACCAGCGGTGGCAGATATATGACCATATGGTGACTAGAATGGGCGCCATGGCCACAACCGAGCAGACACACGTACCCGTGCATGAGGCGAAGGCGAAGTTCTCGGAGATGATCCGGCGCGTCGGAGAGGGCGAGGAGATCGTCATTACGAGCCACGGAACGCCCGTGGCCAAGATGGTGCCGCCGGAGCCACAGAAACTCTCGGGCGAGGCCGCCGTCGCGGCAATTCTCGAGACACGGCGCGCGATTGCGATCCGCATCACGCCGGAGGAGATCCGCGAGTGGATCGATGATGGGCGGATGTGACGACCGACTTCGTCCTGGATGCCTCAACCGCGATCACGCTCTACCTCGAGGATGAGGAAGCGCACCTGGTGGTGCCCGTCCTGAACGCCATGTGCGACGGATCCGTTGTGGTCCCCGGCATCTGGGCGTTCGAGATGAGCAACATCCTCGTCACTGGAGTGAGGCGAGGCAGGTTCAGCGCAGCGAAGGCGGCGCGTCTCGCAGACGACCTGAGCCGGCTGCAACTCGTGCATGACGAGCGCCCGGTCGATATCGGCGAACTTGCGGCGTACGGGGTGGCCAACGGCCTGACGGGTTACGACGCGGCGTACCTGATGACCGCCCTGCGGCGCGGCATTGCGCTGGCCACGAACGACCGGCGGCTCGCCGACGCCGCCCGGGCTGCGGGCGTCCCTCTTATCGCCTGATCCATTATCGGGCCGCAATCTGCGGGACGCTGCCACCATCAGGCCATGCCCAACCGACTCGCCGACGAAGCCTCCCTGTACCTGCGCCAGCATGCGGACAATCCCGTGGACTGGTGGCCCTGGTGCGATGAGGCATTGGCCGAGGCCCGCGAGCGCGACGTGCCGGTGCTGCTGTCGGTGGGCTACTCGTCGTGCCACTGGTGCCATGTAATGGCGCACGAGTCATTTGAGGACCCGACCACCGCGGGGACGATGAATGCTGACTTCGTTCCCGTGAAGGTAGATCGCGAGGAGCGCCCCGACGTTGACGCGCTCTACATGCAGGCCACGCTCTCAATGACCGGCCAGGGCGGCTGGCCCATGACCGTGTTCCTCACCCCTGCCGGCGAGCCGTTCTGGGCAGGCACCTACTTTCCGCCCGAGCCCCGGCATGGCATGCCGTCGTTCCTGCAGATTCTGGAT
>CANJMX010000173.1 GCA_947475125.1 Actinomycetota bacterium | reverse complement strand
GAAGGACCGTGACGTCACCACGGCATTTCTGGTGGACATGTCATCGTCAACCGATCGCAAGATCGACGGCCGCAAGCGCATCATCGACATCGAGAAGGAGGGCCTCCTCCTGATGTGCGAGGCCCTCGAGGCGATCCGCGACGAGTACGCCATCTACGGGTTCTCGGGTAACGGCCGCGACGACTCGCAGTTCTACACCGTGAAGGAACTGGGCGAGCGCTACGACGACCGCGTGCGCTCGCGCATCGGCGGTATCTACGGCCGCAGCAAGACCCGCATGGGCCCGGCCATCCGTCACACCACCAAGCGGCTCATGAGCGTTGACAGCAACGTCAAGCTCATGATCCTGCTGACCGACGGCAAGCCATACGACGCCGACACCTATCAGGACAGCGCCTACGCCCAGGCCGACACCCAGATGGCCCTTCGTGAGGCGCGCCGCGAGAAGATCCACCTGTTCTGCGTCACCGTTGACCAGGAGGGCGCCGACTACCTGCCCACGATGTACAGCGACGCCAACTTCGTGGTGATCGACGACGTGCGCACGCTGCCGCAGAAGCTTCCCCAGTTGTACCGCAGGCTCACCACCTAGGGATCACCGCGGTACGGCAGGGCTCGCCCCCTTGGGCCTCCGTGAGGTCCCCGGGTCGCCCACCGGTGATCGGCGGGCCTCCTACTGGCGATGGCGATCGCCCTTCGGGCAATGGCCGCGCCGAGACAGTCGGCCCACCGGTCACCGGTGGGCGACCCTCTCTCATCGGACTCCAACTTGGAAATGACGAACATCGGGCAACCGGTTGCCCGTGGCCCGATGTGGGTCCTACGGCATCACGTAGAACTGACGCCACAGGTCGCCGAACTCGGTGGCGACGTCTCCGCTCACGCGGTGGGTGCCCACTCCGTTGGCGGTGATGCGCTGGTTCACCGGACCCGCCTGCATGCGCTTCCACAGGCACGACATCGGTGAGCCCGAATCGGGGATCACCGCGACCGGCTCCGGCGTGGGGATGACCGTGATCGCCGCGCGGGCCGTGCGCGTGATGTTGGTATCCACCCCCGGTAGCAGCACCCCGCAGCCTTCGGTGGGGCCCACCCCCGCCACCATGAAGTGCAACTTGTTGAGGGGATTGGTCTTGGGGCTGCGCTCGCGCATGAAGGTGGCCATCGCAGTCGGCACATCCCGCCACTCCCGTGGGGTGAATGCGGTCTTCGTGGCGTTGTTCTTGAAGTGATACATCTCAAGCCAGGCATCAGCGCCGCGACTGAGGGCCTGCATGGCCCAGCTGTAGTTTCGGAAGTGGTTCTTGCCGTCGCGTCCCTTGGTGCGGAATGGCCCACGCCCGGCGGCAATGGATGTGGACATTCCGGGTGCGACATAGATGTGGATGCGGCTGGCATACGACCCACCCCAGGGCGACGGAATGCGCTGCAGCATGCGCATGGCCACGGCCAGCCGCACGCCGGGATTGGCTGGGTCGGGCCGTGTGCTCCACGGCGGCTGTGCATAGGTCTGTGTGAGCTCATCCAGGCTCGCCATGTGTGCCCCGCACGTGTTGAAGCCGGCGGGCGTGGTGCACTTTTTGTCAACCGCGGCTCGCAGGGTGTCGGCCATGGCCGTGGCGCTCGGCTCACGCGCCAGGTCGTCGGCGTTCACCTTGGTGATGCGCTGCGATGAGTTGTCGGCGAGGGCCGCGCGGACCTCCGACGACGACGGCTCCTGACGAAAGATCCAGGGGAGAAACCTCATGGTGACCGACGGGCCGAGCGTGGCCGCCACGCCTTCGTCGGTGTCGTAGAGGATTGCGATCCGACGGTTCACCGGTATGCGCACCAGCGACGGGGCCTGCCCGGGTGCGGTGAGCACATTCACCAATCGTCCATTGGTGGCGAGCGGGTCTGTGGCGAGGCCCCAGTCCTGTACCTGGGCCGTGGTTGCGAGCGCCGTGGGGGCAAGCGCCAGCGCCGCCAACGCAATACCCGCGACCAATTGCCGGGTTGACTTCACGTATCTGAAGGTACCGGAACTCCCACGGGCAACGCAGGCCAACGGTGCTGCAAGGACACCCCCCGCCGTCAGCGCGGGGCGGGGGGTGTTTCGTGTGGTGCCGCTAGGCGACGATGAAGAACTGGCGGAACAGTGCTCCGAAGACTTTGGCCTCGGTACCGGTGGCGCGGAACGCGGCGGGGCCGTTCATCAGGATGCGCAGGTTGACGTCACCGGTCTGCGCGCGCTGCCACTGGCAGGCCATTCCCGATGGACTGGCCTGCTGAACAGGGAACTCCTGAATGCCGGAGTCCACAGGAAAGATCTGATTGGCAGCGCCCCTGATGACATCATTCATGGAAGGTGTCACTCCTCTCATCGACATCTCTGAATGGCGCTCGTTGGATGCACGTGACGATATGCAGACATTCACGCGTGGTCCACACGCCGGGAAAGCGATTGATGTCGCCGATGCGCCGACCCGATTTGCGTGCTCCCTCGAACCACCAGCCACGCGCTCCGCAAGACACTGGCCACTGCTCACAAGATCACTGCCGGCGGTCTCAGTCATCACGAAGTGCAGCGACTGCAGCGGGTACTCGATACCACGTTCGGCCATGAATGCGGCGACGGCCGTGGGCACAGTTCTCCATTCGGTGCTCGTGAAGGGCGTGCGTGCCGAGCCGCGCGTGGGGTAGTGGTACATCTCAAGCCAGACGCCCCCCGCCCGGCCGAGTGCACTGATCACGGACGAATAGTCGGGCCAGTGCACCTCACCATCGGCCCCAAGGTTATGCCTCGTGCCCCGCCCGGCCGCGATCGCGGTGGAGACACCCGGAGCAAGATAGAAGTGGATGCGGCTGGCATAGCTCCCACCCCAGGGGGATTGGGTTTGGGCCAGATAATTCATGGCAGCTGCGAGATTCGCACCAGGTGACCTCGAAAAATGCGGGAGGTCGCCGTCGTCTCGACCGAACGCAGCACCGATTTCGTCAACGGCCAGGAGGTGGGCAGGGCACGTGTCGATTCCGGCGGGCGTGACGCAGGATCTGTCCACTCCGCGCTGGAGGGCGAAGACCATCTCGGTCATGGCCATCTTGGCGAGACCCGCCCCGTTGATCTTGGTCATGCGTTGGGAATTGCCCGCGCCCAACTGGGCACCCGTTCCGGAGTTGGAGGGCTCCTGGCGGAACAGCCAGGGCAGGCCCGGCATCTGCGACGAGCCACCGAGGATGTCGCGCACCGATGGGTCGGTGGCGTACAGGATGGACATTCG
>CANJMX010000172.1 GCA_947475125.1 Actinomycetota bacterium | reverse complement strand
GGTAAACGTGATGGGCGCAGATGCCGCGAGCGCCGACCTGGCGCGGTTGCGCGAGGGGCTGATCGTGGTGGGTGCCGTGGCACCGTTCGCCCGTCCCGAGCTGGTGAAGGCCGTCGCCGGCACGGGCGCGGTGCTCTACGCGCTGGAGTTGGTGCCCCGCACCACTCGCGCGCAGTCGATGGACATCCTCTCTTCGCAGGCTGCCGTCGCCGGATACAAGGCCGTGCTGCTGGCGGCCAATGAGCTTCCCAAGATGTTCCCGCTGCTCACCACTGCCGCTGGCACCATCGCGCCGGCCAAGGTATTTATCGTTGGAGCTGGCGTGGCCGGTCTGGGTGCCATCGCCACCGCGCGCCGTCTCGGTGCCCTGGTGGAGGCCTACGACGTGCGCCCGGCTGCGCGCGAAGAGGTGCAGTCGCTTGGGGCCCGGTTTGTCGAGCTGCCCCTGGATACCGACCAGGAGGAGGGCTCGGGCGGTTACGCCACGCAGCTCTCCGATGAGGCCATCAAGAAGCAGCAGGAGCTGATGGCCAAGACTGTGGCGGCGAGCGACGTCATCATCACTACCGCGCAGGTGCAGGGCACCACGGCGCCGCAGATCATTACCACCGAGATGATCAAGGGGATGGGCGCCGGGTCGGTAATCATCGACCTGGCCGCCGAGCAGGGCGGCAACTGTGAGCCCACCGTTGCCGGCGAGACCGTTGACATTGACGGCGTGAAGGTGATTGGCGTGGTGAACCTGCCGGGCCAGATCCCGGTGCATGCCAGTCAGTTGTTTGGCAAGAACGTGGCCAACTTCCTTGGCCTTATGGTGGTGGATGGCGTGATTGATCTGGACGTGGATGACGACGTCATCCAGCAGAGCGTTGTCGCCCGTGGTGGCGATGTAGTCAATAACCGCGTGCGTGAGGCCCTGGGCCTTGTGCCGCTCCCCGAGCCCGAGCCGCCGGCACCTGAGCCTGAGCCCGATCCCGAGTCGTCTGAGGAGACTGCCAAGTGAACGTCAGTACCGAGTTCATCATCACGGGGCTTTTCGTCTTCGCCCTTGCCGGCTTCCTCGGCTTCGAGACGATCCGCCGGGTCCCGCGCCTGCTCCACACACCCCTGATGGCGCTTACCAACGCGCTGTCGGCCATCTCCCTGGTGGGCTCGTTGGTGGTGCTGGGTCGCCAGTACTCCACCTACGCCACCATCCTGGGGTTCATCGCCGTGGTGGCCTCCACCATCAATGTGGTCGGGGGCTTCCTCATCACGGACAAGATGCTGCGCATGTTCAAGACGCGCCACCAGAAGCCCAAGAAGGCCGCTGAGGCGGAGGTCAGTTCGTGACCGAGGCCGTGCACTACTTCCTCGACCCGAACAGCGCACGCGCGGTGATCATCGGGCTGCTGTATCTGGCCGGTGCCATCGGCTTTGTGCTGTCGCTCAAGTGGATGTCCGACGCCAAGACGGCGCGCAAGGGCATTTTCGCTGGCGAGATGGGATTCCTGCTGGCGGTGATCGGCACGCTGATCATGCCGGGAATCACCAGCACCGGATACATCTACATCGCCATCGCGCTGCTCATCGGTGCAGCCATCGGAGTGCCGCTGGGCCTGCTCGTTCCCATGACCGCCATGCCCCAGCGCATCGCGCTGTCGCACGCCTTTGGCGCCCTCGCCGCCGGCCTGGTGGGAATTGTGGAGTTCTTCAACTACACGCCCCAGATCAGCGGCTTCGTCATGGCCGTGCTGGGAATCGAAATCGTGCTGGGGTGCCTGGTGTTCACCGGCTCCCTCATGGCGGCCGGAAAGCTGCAGGAGATCCTGCCGCAGAGGCCGTTCGTGTACCCGGGGCAGATCTTCGTCAACTTCGGCGTGCTGGGCGTGGCAGTGGGCTTCATCGTCGCCCTGGTGATCAACCCGGGTCTTACGTGGGCCATCCCGATCATCATCGTGTGTGGCTTGGTCTTCGGTGTGTTCCTCATCATCCCCATCGGCGGCGCAGATATGCCCACCGTCATCGCGCTGCTCAATGCGTACGCCGGTATCTCGGCTGCGCTCCTGGGATTTGTGCTCTCCAACAACCTGCTGATCGTCGCGGGTGCGCTCGACGGAATGTCGGGCCTCATCCTGGCCATCGTGATGTGCCGCGCTATGAACCGCTCGTTCAGCAATGTGCTGTTCGGTGCCTTTGGGCAGCTTGAGGAGGCCACGGGCGAACACGGCGAGATGGGGTCCATCCGTACCGCGTCATACGACGAGGCCGGAGACATCCTCAAGAACTCGCGGCTGGTGGTCATCGTGCCGGGGTACGGCATGGCGGTGGCGCAGGCGCAGCACAAGGTGCGCGAACTGGCCGACACGCTGGCGGCGGAGGGCGTTGAGGTGAAGTACGCCATCCACCCGGTGGCGGGTCGTATGCCAGGGCACATGAACGTGCTCTTGGCCGAGGCCCAGGTGCCGTACGACCAGCTGCTGGACATGGAGGAGATCAACCCCGAGTTCCCGCAGGTGGATGTGGTGCTCGTGCTCGGTGCCAACGACGTGGTCAACCCATCGGCCCGTCACATGAAGAGCAGCCCCATCTACGGCATGCCCATTCTCGACGTCGACAAGGCCGCGTGCGTGATGGTCGTGAAGCGCTCCATGCGCCCGGGCTTTGCGGGTGTGGAGAACGAGTTGTTCTTCAACGAGAAGACCCTCATGGTGTTCGGCGACGCCAAGGACGTGATGGGCGAGCTCATCACTGAGGTGTCGGGCAACCGGGACAGCATCAACGTCTAAGTGGTGTGATGGGCACCCGCCGCGTGTACTCGTACTCGAGCACGCGGCGGGTACACCGGCTCACCTCGGTGCCCGCCCGTTTCCCGATGGCATCGCGCGGTCCTGAGTATTGAGACGAACACCATTCCGGGCGCCTGAGTCCTCCCGCATGCGACACTGGTCGCGACGTCGTCTCGTAGGCTTGATCCCCTTCCCCCTGAGCCGAGAACCGCTCCGCTGGATCGATGATTCGGCGTGACCGCGGCGACGTCATCCCTTCACCCGATTCCCATAAGGGAGCGACCTATGAGTGCAATTCAAGGCAACCGCCGCAAGCTGCGGACGTCGGTAATCCCCGTTGTAGTTCTGGGGCTCACGGGCCTGGGTGCCATCGCCGGCACCGCTGTCGCCCAGACGACCACCACGCCTGCCGCTGCATCTGCGCCGATGAAGGTCTACGACTATCCCTACTGCGAGCTGATTCCCGACACGGTGGCAAACGGAATCATCACCGAGCACGTGTTCAACACGCTCGGCTTCAACACATGCCC
>CANJMX010000171.1 GCA_947475125.1 Actinomycetota bacterium | reverse complement strand
TGACGGTCCCGATGACCTCCGGGCCGACCCGTTCGGCCCCGTTCCCCCTGGGGCAGAGGTGATGCGCCGGATGCGTGCGGCCTTCGACCCCGCCGGCATCCTCAATCCGGGACTCTTTGCCGCGGAGGTCACCGCATGAGCACGTCATGGAAGGCCGGGATCCCGGCGCCGTCGGACGACGACCTCAACAAGTGCGTGGCGTGCGGGCTATGCCTGCCCCACTGCCCCACCTTCCGCGTGACCGGTAAGGAGACGGCATCGCCGCGCGGGCGTATTGCCGCCATGCGTGCGGTCAGCGAGGGCCGGGCCCCAGTGGCCGGCGACTTCACGGTGATGACCGACGAGTGCCTCTCGTGCCGTGCCTGCGAGGCGGCCTGCCCCAGTGGGGTTCCCTACGGGCGCATGATTGAGGCCGCTCGTGCGCAGACCGAGGCCGTGCGCACCGGGCCCGGCAAGGCGAAGCGCCGCATCATCACGGGGGTCATCGCGCGGCCGCGCATGCTGCGTGCCGCGGCGTGGGGCATCGCCACCGCGCAGGTGCTGCGGCTCGACCACCTGCTGCCCAGTGGACTCCGCATGGCCACGCCGCGCATCACCTTCCGGGACCTGCGTACGCCATTGCCCCAGGCAGCAGGCGAGGGGCCCGTGGCCATGATGCTGGTGGGCTGCGTAATGGACGTGGCGTTCCGCCCAGTGCACCAGGCCACCGCCCGGGCCCTGGTGCGGGCTGGCTACCGCGTGGTTGTTCCCGATCGCGGTGGCTGCTGCGGAGCGCTTGCCGCACATGCCGGGGAGATCGAATCGGCGCGGGCGCTTGCCCGTGAACGCATCGCGCAGTTCGAGGACGCCGACATCATCGTGGTGGACAGTGCCGGATGCAGTGCGCACATGAACACCTACGCCGAACTGCTGGCCGATGATCCCGAGTGGCATGCGCGTGCCGTGCAGTGTGAGGCCCGCGTACGCGATGCGGTGCAGATCGATGCGCCGGGTGCACGCCTCATTGAGGGCCGGGCGGCGGTGCACGATGCCTGCCATCACCTGCAGGCGCAGGGCATCGGGCCAGAGGTGCGGCGCACCCTGCGTCAGGCCGGAGCCACCCCCATCGACCTTGGTGACGGGGGCCGGTGCTGTGGGGCCGGCGGCCTGTATGCGGCCCTCGAGCCCGACATGGCAGCGACGCTCGGAGAGCAGAAGGCCCGGGCGATCATCGCCACGGGGGCACCGGTGGTGGCCGTGGCCAACCCCGGCTGCGCAATTCAGATCCGTGCGCATCTCGAGGCGCTCGGGTCGGACGTCGAGGTCCGACATCCACTGGAGATCGTGGATTAGTTGATCGCCGGTCCCGCCCCCCCGGCAGGACCGGCAATCGGCGGAGATCATGCACGACAGCCCCGGTCTCCGTGAGTGACTGAGGCGAATACTGAGGGTTTCCACCGGCCTGCGAGTTGCGCGACAGGTCGGCGACGGCGACGGGTCGGTAGCGTCACCCCATGCCCCCGGGAAACCTGAGACACGCCGCCGACCGCCTCGCCCGTGCGAGCGGCCTTTCCGCGCATGAGGACCGACGGCTGATCCGGGCCGCCTACGCCGGCATCCTCGGCCGCGATCCGGGCGATGCCGAGGTGGCCCACTGGCAGGCGCAGTTGGCCGAGGGCATGACCTGGGAGCGGTTCATCACGCTCATGCGCACCGCGCCCGAGTTCGCCGGTGGCCAACTCAAGGCGATCGCCGCACTCGATGGTGCCGTGGAGGTGTCACTGCTGGGCGGGGCGCCCGTGGGCGGCATGCGCCTGCGATTCCGTGCGGCGGCATCCGACTCGGTGGTGCTGCCGTCGCTCCTCGACAACAACGGGTGGTGGGAACACCACGTCACCCGCGCGCTCATGGCAATCGTGCGCCCCGGAGACGTGGTGGTGGACGGCGGCGCGAATGCCGGGTACATGACGGTGGTGGGTGGTGCACTGGCAGGGCCAACGGGCGCGGTGATCGGGTTCGAGCCCGCGGCCAACCCGCGTGCCTGGTGCGAGGCCAACCTGGCGCTCAACGGCATCGACCACGGTTCGGTGCTGCCGCTCGGGCTGTGGGACGAGCCCACCACCCTGCAGATCCGCGTGGTTGATGGCGCCACCACCGCCGCGCATCTGGTCACCGATCGCTCACTGCCACTCGGCGACAATGAGGTTGCCGTGGACGACATCCCCTGCACCAGCCTCGACGCTCTGGCCGATGAGGGGCGCCTCGACGCCGACCGGCTTCGGGTGGTGAAGTTGGTGGTGCAGGGCAGTGAGCCCCGTGCGCTTCGCGGCATGCGCGACATCGCCGCCCGCAACCCACCCTTTGTGATCTGCCACGTCAACCAGCGCTGCTTGGCGCAGCTCGGCCATACCTGTGCCGATATCGCCACCGAGTTCGACGCGCTCGGTTACCGCATGACGGTGCTTCCCAAGGAACGCCAGCAGCAGTGGTTTGCGCACCTGCCGGGGGCTCCGGAGTTCCCCGAGCTCGGCCTGCGCATGGTTGACGACCTTCCCGCGCTGGTAGCCAGCCTGCCAGCGGCCGACGACCCAATCGAGATTCTGGCCATCCCCGCCTGACCCGGCGGGGTCGGCATGGAACCTCCACACCCCGCGCCTGCGTTGCAACGCGGTTACCTACGCATCACCCCGTCGGCCCCCGCTGACGCGTCCCAAATCCGATGGAGCCGAACGTGCAATCCCTTGGCATCGCAGTCATCGCAGACCCCAACAACGTCCCCCGTGGCCCGGGCATCGCTGGATCTCCCGATCACCTCATCCGGCCCGGGATCGGTGCAGGTGGTGTGCGCATCGGCATGACCGAGGGTCAGACCCTGCGGGTGCTCGGCGCCCCCGATTCCCGTGAGGATCACGACGGCATCATCGAGATCATCTGGCCCGGTATCGCCGTGCGTGCCATCGCCGGCCCCGGTGGCCGCGTGATCGAGGTACTGGTGACCGACCGCGGCATTCGCACGGCCGAGGGCATCGGCGTGGGATCCACAGTGGCCGAGGTGAAGGCCACGGTTGACCACCCCGAGTGCGAGCCCGGCCACATCATCCGTCTGGCAAGCGACGCCCTGCCGGGCGACCGCGTGACCACCTTCCAGCTGGGCCATACCCGAATGGTCACGGCAATCGAAGTGGGCCGCATCCTCGGTTAGATGTCGTACCGGGTGACGCTGCCACTGTCCCCGGGTGGGGTCAGTCCCCGGGTGGGGTCAGTCCCCGGGTGGGGTCAGTCCCCGGGTGGGGTCAGTCCCCGGGTGGGGTCAGTCCCCGGGTGGGGTCAGTCCCCGGGTGGGGTCAGTCCC
>CANJMX010000170.1 GCA_947475125.1 Actinomycetota bacterium | reverse complement strand
CGTGGATCTGGAGCGGCGAACCTCTACTCAGTGCTCAAGTCCACCGGCACCGATGGCAGCAACTATGCGGTGGCTGTCACCGGTGTGACCGACACATCGCCGGGCGGTCCGTACGTCATCCCCGTTGCCCTGACGTCCAGCAGAATCAGCGAGGGTCTCCCCACCCGGGACCCGATGCCCACGCCTCCCCGGGCGAAGTCGATGGCCCTCACTGCGACGGTGACCATTCCCGATACCGGCAAGGCCTATCGCCTTTACGAGTACACAGACTTCAAGGTGGTTCCCCGCGGCAACTTCAATGCCGCCGCGGCGAAGAACCCGCGACACATCGCCCACGCCTGGGACATTCCTGCGGGCACCGGGTCCGAGTACACCGTGCATCTCCCGCATGTGAGCACCGCAGGCACGTACGTGTTCCGGGCCGTTCCAACCTCTGCCCCATAGACCGCGCGCCCGCATCACCCGCCAGAGTGCGGATCGCGTACGCCAGTTGTGCAGTCCCAACCCAGCCCGCCATCGTTCGGAGGCCACCGACATATGAAACCAGCCATCGCTGACTGGGAGCGGAAGTTCGCAGGGGCTGATTACGAGTTCGGCACGGCCCCAAATGCATTCCTCGTTCGCGAGGCGCCGAGGATTGCGGCGGGGAGCGATGTGTTGTGCATCGCCGACGGCGAGGGCCGCAACAGCACGTGGCTCGCGGAGCAGGGGCATCGGGTGCATGCAGTCGAGGCGTCGCTGAACGCCATCGGCAAGGCCCAGGCACTGGCCAGCTCGCGGGGAGTGGAGGTACGCCACGAGCAGGTGGACCTCGACGAGTGGTCGTGGCCGGTCTCCGCCTACGACGCTGTGGTGGCCATATTCGTCCAGTTCTCCGACCCGGATGGCCGTCGTCGCCTCTTCCCGCGCATGGCCGATGCGCTCCGCCCTGGCGGCGTACTGCTGCTTGAGGGCTACGGGCTCGGACAGTTGGCCTTCGCCACGGGGGGCCCGAAGAGTGCCGAGTACCTCTATACGGTCGATGAAATGCAGACTGCGTTCCCCACACTGACCCTGCAGGCGATTGCCGAGTACGACGCAGACCTCCACGAGGGCACCCGCCACAGCGGAATGTCTGCGCTCGTGGACGTAGTGGCGGTTGCCCCCTGATCTGAACCTGCGCGAACGGGTTGGGGTGGGCGTCACGGGTGATCCCTATTTCGCCTTGCTCAACGCTTCGGCACTTCCCTGTGCCGATTGCGGCTGATTGGTTGTTCACCCTCACGGTGTCCATCCATGACGCCCACAGGTGGCCTGTATGCGCCGCACCGCTATCTCTGCCCTCTTCGTCATGTTGTGCCTCGCGGTGGGTCTGCCGACGCACGCGATGGCCCAGACGATGCGCGTGCTGGGCGACTCCGTCCCGGCTGGATTCGGCTACCTCGGAGACGGCACGCCCTGGAGGGCGCGCGATCTGCTCCGGTGCATGCCCGGGCAGTACGACAACGACCGGTGCGCGTCGAACGCGGTCAACGGCGTGGGGTCCACCGCCCCGCTTCGGTTTCTCCCCGACTATGGGCTTGCCAACGGGGTGGCATGGCCGGCCGGGGCGGCACGATCGCTTGGGCTCACCCGCACCGGCCAGTTCGCCAACTTCGCCATCTCGGGTGCCACTCCAGCGGACTTCGATACCGGCGGCAAGTTTGCGCGCCTCACCGAACAGGCCGTGCGGGACGACCCCGATGTGGTGGTGGTCATGCTCGGTGCCAATCCGCTGCTGCATGAGTTCCTTTTCGGACGTGCCTACCGATGCGAGCTTCGCTGGCGCCCTGCCTCATTCGCGGCGTGCGCCGACACCCATGTTGCGGCCTCGGGCCTCACGCGCCACCTCGCACACGTCATTCGCACGATCCTGGACGGATCTCACGCCGCCGTCGTGGTCGCCAACTACCCAATCGCCATTCCCGCCAGCGCGTTCCTGCAGGTTGACCGCGTGCGTTACGTGGCCGGGTCACTTCAGCGCGCCGTGCGCGCTGCCGTCACTGCCAATGGGGGCTCCAGAGGTCGCCTGCTGCTGATGGAGGCACCCCAGGCGTCGGCAGGACTCGCCCCTGGAACCCACCGCTGCGAGACGAATGCTCTTGGCGCGCACCCTCGGGTGGACGGCGCAAGCACCCAGGCGCGTGTCACGCAGATGAAGCTGGCCATCCTGCACCCATTTGTTTTCTGCCCCGGGCCTGAGTTCTGGTTCATCAGCTCAGACTCCGGCGTGCATCTGAGCGCAGCCGGTCATGCGCAGTACTCCCGGGCACTCCTTGACCTGCTGGCAGCCCACCATCTGATGAGCCCGGGCGCACCGCCCGTCACGGGAGCCCCCCTCCCCGTCCCAAAGATCCCGCAAGGAACCTGGCCCTGACCCACCCAGCGCCCCGGCCCGAAGGCGCTGCAGAAACGCGCCCGCCGGGCTGTCTAGGTGAGGTGCACCAGGTCGGCCGCCGGATCGATCCCCCACCGTTCGGCGACTGCATCAAGATCGGGCGCCATGGGCCATGAATCCGGCATCTGATCACCCACGTGGCCGGGGGTACCACCCTTGAGCGCCATGCACCCATGGTTGTCGCCCAGCCGGGTGATCTCTGCGATGTCCTCCGGGGTGAGCAGGGTCTCGCGCGGAGTGGTGGCCAACTCGCGCCGCTGATCCTCGACCGTCTTGTGCATTGGCCCGGCCTCCTGGATGAAGGTGGGCACCACGCACTCCACCGCCGGCTGCGCCAGCGTCCACTGCGCCGACAACTGCAGCGGGGTGAGCCCATGGCGATCGGCAATGGGCTGCATTTCGGCGAGCCGCCGCTTGCCCTCGGCAACCCAGCCCGCGGGGCGGTACTTACGGTGGTCGCCCTCAACCAGCTTGTCCTCATCCGGCAGATCGCCGTGAAACACGCCCCCGTAATCGAGCACGCGGGCGAGCACCTTCACGTTGTACTTCTCGTGCGCCGCCAGGGCCATGCCCATGGGCCATGGCTCAAATGGGTTGAGGATGATCATCGTCCAATCGATGTCATCGCCGTAGTTCTCAAGGCATCCGATGAGATCAAGCGTGAACCCGTTCGCGGGGCCCGGGGCCACTCCGATCATGCCGGCGAGCCCCTCGTCGCGGATATCGGTCATGGCCTTCCACACCACGTCGCTCGTGTATCCAATGCGATCGGGGTTGTGGAGGAACAACAGATCCACGTGGTCCTGACCAAGGCGCTCAAGACTCTTCTCGAGCGCCATGTACAGGTAGTCGCGGTAGCCGTCCGGCCCGCGAAGCTCGGGATCGGTGAAGCGGGGATAGCCGCTCGATCCGCGGCGGATTCCGTTGTAGAAGTCGTGCCCGATGGTGGCAACCAGATTGAAGTCGTCGCG
>CANJMX010000169.1 GCA_947475125.1 Actinomycetota bacterium | reverse complement strand
TGAGGCGTACGGCCACATCGCCCTCTCGGTTGACGATATTGACGCCGAACTGGCGCAGCTGGCCGCCAAGGGCATTTCGCCCGAGCGGCCGCCGTATGCGTCGCGCCCCGGGGGGTCGGTCATCTGCTTCATCGCCGACCCCGACGGGTACCGGATCGAGTTGGTGGAGACGCGCTGATAGCCTGACGCGCATACAGGGGAGCCGCTACCACGGCTGAGAGGAGGCATACGGCCTCGACCCTCTGAACCTGCCTGGGTAATGCCAGCGAAGGGAGTGCAGCGTGCCCCACGGGTACGACACCGAGATCGCCATTCGCGTTGATGACGTGCACCTTGCGCTTGGCGACGATCCACCGCTCGCCGTGCTTGCAGGCGTTGACCTGGAGGCCTGCGCGGGAGAGGTCACGGCCATCATCGGCCCATCGGGATGCGGCAAGAGCACCCTGCTGGATGTGATCGCAGGTTTGGTCGTCCCCGACTCCGGGTCGGTCGTGACCGCGTCGAGCGGGCGACCGGTGCTCATGCCCCAGCGCGATGCCCTCATGCCATGGCGCACACTGCGCGACAACGTGGCTGCCGCCGCAGAACTCCGTGGCACACCTCGCGGCGACGCGCAGGCCCTTGCCGACCGCGAGGTGGCACGCGTGGGTCTGGCGGGCTTCGGCGATCATTACCCGCACGCCCTCTCCGGAGGAATGCGCCAACGCGGCGCACTGGCCCGGACGCTGCTCGCCGAGAGCGACATATGGCTGCTGGATGAGCCCTTCGGCGCGCTCGACGCCCTGACCCGCAGCGAGATGCACCGCGTGCTGATGGCCGTACGTGAGCAGGTGGCCCCCACCATCGTGCTGGTGACGCACGAGATCGCCGAGGCCGTGGCCATCGCAGACAGCGTGCTGGTGGCGTCACCCGGACCAATGAGGATCGTCAGCCGCATGCGCGTGGCGGATGCCGGGCCGGACGCCGCGCACGAGGTCCTGGCCTCGCTTCGCGCCGCGGGTGTGGCCGCATGACCACCGTGCCTCAGGTCGAGCCCGCTTTACCCGCCGCTGCCGCGCCCCGCCGCCCTCGCATTCGCTGGGGCCAGGTGGCTGCCGCCGTGGCGCTGCCGCTTGCGCTGGTGCTCGTGTGGCAGATCAGCGCCTGGATCATGCAGCCGCGCGAATGGATTCTGCCGTCACCCGCCACCATCGCGCGAACCGGATGGGACGTGCGCGAGCGCCTGTGGCATCACGCACAGTGGACCATGCTCATCACCGTCGTGGGCTTCGCGCTTGCCACCGTGGTCGGCTGCCTTCTGGCGGCGCTCATCGCGCGCAGCCGCGTCGCGGGGCTCATGCTCTATCCATGGATCATCGTGTCGCAGACGATCCCGCTGGTGGCGCTGGCGCCCCTGCTTGTGCTGTGGATGCCCGAATTCGGAGCCATGGTCACTCTGGCCGCGCTCATCAGCATCTTCCCGGTCATTGTCGCGGGGGTCGATGGACTCCGGTCCACAGACCCCGAACTCATCCGTGCCGTGCGCACCCTCGGCGCGTCGCCGGGGTGGACCTGGTGGCATGTGCGCGTGCCCGCTGCGCTGCCGCGGCTGTTCACCGGCCTGAGGTTGGCCGCCGTGTTTGCAGTCACCGGTGCGGTGGTGGGCGAGCTCGTGGCATCAGACCGCGGTCTGGGTGCCCTCACCCGCCTCTCTGCCGGCCAATTTGAGACGCCGGTCACGTTTGCGGCCGTCGTCATTCTCGCCCTCATCGGCATCGCCATGTTCCTCATCGTGGCGGTTGCGGAGTGGGCCGCACTTCCCTACCTGCGCCGGGGCACACGCCCGGGCTCCCGCTGAACCCACACCAAGGAACCGCCGTGCCCCGACTCAGACACATCGTGGTCATCGCCATCAGTGCAGTCGCCATTTCCATCACCCTCGCCGGGTGCGGCGGCGACTCCACCGCGGCCACACCAACCAGCACGGGCAACGAGCAGGTGTCGCTGGCCCTCGACTGGTACCCCAACGCCGACCATGCGGGAATCGAGACCGCCATCGTCGGCGGCATCGCCGCTCGTGACCACGTGCAGATCGATACGTCCGTGCCCAGCGACCCCACAACCAACCTCACACAGGCGGCAGCGGGCAAGAAGGACCTCGTCATCACCTACGCACCGGAGCTCCTCATCGCCCGGGCCAAGGGCATTCCCGTGAAGGCAGTGGGTGCTGTGGTGCCGGTTCCGCTCAACTCGATCATCGCCCGCAGCGACAGCGGCATCACCACACCCAAGGATCTCGAGGGTAAGACGGTCGGCATCGCGGGGGTGCCGAGCGATACCGCGCTCCTCGACACCGTGGTACGCAGCGCCGGCGGTGACCCCTCCAAGGTGCAGACCAAGGTCGTGGGTTACAGCCTCGCCCCTGCCCTGGCAGCAGGCAAGGTGGACGCCATCATCGGTGGGTACTGGAACATCGAGGTACTCGGCCTGCGGGCAAAGGGCGTGCCGGTAACGGTGTTCAGGCTTGAGGACTATGGCGCGCCCACCTACGACGAGCTGGTTCTGGCCGCCGGCGAGGACACCATCAGGGACCACCCCGAGGCGATCCGCCGGGCATTGGCCGCCATCGCGAAGGGCACCACAACGGCGCAGGGCGACCCGGCCGCCGCGAAGGCCGCCCTCATCACCGCCAATCCGGACATTGCAAAGGGACTGCTCGCGGCAGAACTGGCCGCAACCCTCCCGGTGCTCGTGGCCCACGGGAAGCCGCTGGGGATGAACGCTGCGCAGTGGGATGCGCTGGCGCAGTGGATGAAGGCGAAGGGCCTTCTGACCACCGAGGTGTCAGGGTCCGCTGCCGTGGACACCACGCTGCTTCCGGAGGCATCACAGTGACCGATGGCATCTTCCCGCTCATCATCGAGACCGGCATCGGGGTTGACCTGACCGGCGACGACGCCACAAAGGCCGCCATCCGTGCGGTGGAGGACACAATCCGCCGGGTGCTGTTTCCCCGGCTGCAGGAACTTCTTCCCGGCAAGGACCGGGCGAACATGCGGGTGGAGGCCACCATCGCGGTGCCGGGGGCCGATCGAGTGGACATCGACGCCGTGCGGGCGAGGTTCCCATATGGGCAGGTGACGGTGACGACGGTGGAAGGCGGCCACCGGCAGCCGAATGGCCTGAGGGACGACTCCGGCCACGAGGGAGTGATCCTGATCGCCGTGGCCGTCATCTCGGTGGGCTGGTAGCGCCGCACCAGCCACGCCGAAAGCAGCGCGCGCCAGGAACCCCGGGGTCAGTCCCCGGTGGGGGTCAGTCCCCGGTGGGGGTCAGTCCCCGGTGGGGGTCAGTCCCCGGTGGGGGTCAGTCCCCGGTGGGGGTCAGTCCCCGGTGGGGGTCAGTCCCCG
>CANJMX010000168.1 GCA_947475125.1 Actinomycetota bacterium | reverse complement strand
GTGATGAGGCGGACTGCCGCGACGGCGTGCGCGACCGCATCCGCGAGGCCCGAGCGGCCTCATCCGACGCCGCGTAGCGCGCGCTCCGCACACGGTCCCGCCGTCCGCTCGCGGCGCTAGATTCGCCCGGTGAGTACGGACCTCCTCTCAAGCCTTAATCCACCCCAGCGTGAGGCTGTCACTCACGGTGACGGGGCCATGCTCGTGCTTGCTGGGGCGGGCTCAGGGAAGACCCGTGTCATCACGCATCGCATCGCACATCTGGTGCGCGAGCGCGGTGTTCCGGTTGGTCAGATCTTGGCGATCACCTTCACCAACAAGGCAGCCGGCGAGATGCGCGAGCGCATTCTCGAATTGGTCGGGCCTGAGGCACGGGGGCTGTGGGCATCCACATTCCACTCGGCCTGTGCCCGAATCCTGCGCATCGAGCACGCGGCAGCCGGTTACGAGCGGTCGTTCACCATCTACGACGACGGTGACCAACAGCGCCTCATGCGGGCCGTGATCGCCGAAGAAGGTCTCGACCCGAAGCGCACCACGCCGCGCGCGGTGCTCGGCGTCATCTCATCCGCCAAGAACGAGCTCAAGGGCTCGTCTGAGGTGGAGGACGATGCCAACGGCGACTACGGCGTTGAGGTCATCTCGCGTCTGTACAAGCGCTATCAAGACCGCCTTATCGCCAACCAGGCCATGGACTTCGACGATCTGCTCATGGTCACCGTGCAGTTGCTCCAACGTGATTCCGTTGTGCGGGAACGCTGGCAGCGTCGGTTCCGCCACGTGCTGGTGGACGAGTATCAGGACACCAATCACGCGCAGTACTGGCTGGTGCGCATTCTCGCCGAGCCTGAGCGCAACGTGATGGTTGTGGGCGACGATGATCAGGGCATCTATTCGTGGCGCGGCGCGGACATCCGCAACATCCTCGAGTTCAAAGCCGACTACCCCGATGCGGTCACCATTCCGCTTGAGCAGAACTACCGGTCGAGCGCCACAATTCTTGCCGCAGCCAATGCGGTGGTTGAGCGCAACCGCGGTCGCCACCCGAAGGTGTTGTGGACCGACCGGGAAAGTGGCGAGGACGTCACCATCGCGTCATCCGCCGACGAGTACGAGGAAGCCCGCATGGTGGTGCGGGAGGTTGGGCGGGCCATTGCGGAGGGCAGGCCGCTTGACGAGATCGCCGTCTTCTACCGCACGCATGCGCAGAGCCGGGTGATTGAAGACCAACTGGTGCGCTCGGGCATCAATTATCAGGTGCTTGGGGGGCCGCGGTTCTACGAGCGGGCAGAGGTGAAGGACCTCATGGCGTACCTGCGGGTGGTAGCGAACCCTGCCGACCGCGAGGCGTTCACCCGCGCTGCTGGCAGTCCGAAACGCGGCCTCGGCCCTGCGGCGCTGGCCCGCGTGGCCCAGGCCGCAGAGGGCCGCGCGGTGCCGATGGACTCAGTCGCACGCGAGGCCGATCTCGTGCAGGGGCTCAATGCATCTCAGCGGGATGCCCTCGCCACACTTGGAGCCCTCTTCGACCGTCTGCGCGCAATGGATGCCACGGGGTCACCGCCCGCGCGCGTGATGGAGACTGCCATTGAGGAGTCGGGCATCCGTGAGGCGCTCTTGGCTGATGGGCCGGCCGAATCGGGCATTGGGCGGCTCGACAACCTGCAGGAACTCGTTGGGGTGGCGGTGGAGTACGCGGCACGTGCAGAGGAGCCAACCCTCGGGGGGTTCCTCGAAGAGGTCGCGTTGGTATCGGCGGTGGACGAAGCCGACGAGGATGGCGGGCGGGTCACGCTCATGACCGTGCACAACGCCAAGGGGCTGGAGTACGACGTGGTCATCGTCACCGGGCTCGAAGAGGGGCTCTTTCCGCACATGCGCTCGATTGACGACCCCGACGGCCTCGAGGAGGAACGTCGCCTGTGTTACGTGGCCCTTACGCGGGCACGCGAGCGACTCATTCTCTCCCATGCCGATGCCCGCACGCTGCGGGGTAATCGCATGTACTCAATTCCCTCACGATTCATCGATGAGATCCCCGCGGAGGCCACTGGCCGTCCGGAGCCGGTCGTGCTCGACTCGCCCTTCGGCGACAGCGAGTCGTTCGCAGTGCCGAACTTCGATGTGGGAGACGCCGTGGTGCACGAATCATTTGGGGAGGGCGTCATCATCGGGTTGCAGCAGCGAGGCCGACTCTTACAGGTGCGGTTCGACGACAAGGAGCGTTTGCTGATGGCAGATATGGCCCCCATGAGGAGGCTCGGCTGATGGCCGCGCGAGTGATTGATGGTCGCGATGGGGCTCGACGCGTGCGTGAGCGGGTTGCCGATGGCTGCGCTGCGTTTGAAGCGCGCCACGGACGTAAGCCCGGGCTCGTGGGTATTCAGGTCGGGGATGACCCCGCCAGCGAGATCTATCAGCGCAACAAGGCACAGCAGGCCGAGGAAGTCGGCATGACCGTGGAGCGCATCAAGCTTCCGGTAGGTACGACGCAGGCGGAGATGGACGCCCTGCTCGATCGCCTCGACGCCGACGATGGTGTCGACGGCATGCTCGTGCAGCTACCGGTGCCGGGCCCCCTCACCGAGCCGGCGATCGCCGCCCGTATCTCGCCGGCGAAGGACGTTGACGGGTTCTCTCCGGTCAACATCGGCCACCTCGTACGCGGTGAGCCATGTCTTCGCCCCTGCACTCCGAGCGGCGTCATGTGGCTGCTTGACGACGCCGGGGTAGATCTGGAGGGGGCCAATGCTGTGGTGGTGGGGCGCAGCGTCATCGTGGGCAAGCCACAGGCGCTCATGCTCCTCGAGCGCAACGCCACCGTGACCATCGCGCACTCACGCACACGTGATCTGCCCGCCGTCTGCCGGGAGGCCGACGTGCTGGTGGTGGCCGTGGGCCGCGCCGAAATGGTGAAGGCAGACTGGGTGAAGCCAGGCGCCACAGTCATCGATGTGGGTATGAATCGCCTCGACGATCGTCTGTGCGGCGACGTCGCGTACGACGAGGTTTCACAGGTAGCGGGTGCCATCACTCCCGTTCCCGGGGGCGTGGGACCCATGACAATCGCTTTCCTACTGGCCAACACCCTCCAATCCGCCGAACGGCGGATGGGAGACGAACCGACAAAGGGAATCATCACGTGAAGATTGCGATCTTCGGCGGCACCGGCGACCTCGGTCGCGGTCTCGCCATCACTTTCGCCGCAGCTGGCCACGAGATCATCGTGGGATCACGCAGCCAGGAGCGCGCCGATCAGGCCGCCGAGGGTCTGCGCGAGGCATACCCCGACGGCAACTTCGTGCCGATGGAGAACGGTGCCGCTGCGGCTGCTGGCGACATGGCTGTGCTCTCCATCCCATGGGAGGGAATTGAGCAGACCATGCCTGCGCTGGC
>CANJMX010000167.1 GCA_947475125.1 Actinomycetota bacterium | reverse complement strand
TCACGGTGCCGCGCACCACCCCGCTGCATGGGCCGCTCCGTGTTCGCGTATGGGCGTCGGGCAAAGCACGCGCTGCGCTTGTCATCAGACGCCCGGCACGAGGGGGCCGTAGCCGGGTGATGGGTGTCGCGGTGGTGCGGTTCTCCCACGCGGGCACACGGTGGGCCACGCTGCGCCTCAACTCGGGGGTGCGTCGCGGTCGGTCAACGGTGACAGTGGTAGCCACGGCTCCCGGCTCGCTGCCGGGGACCGATCTCGGTCGTACGGTCCTGCGCTAGATCGCCTGGGGGCCCGCGCTCTCGCCAAGCGCCTCCCACACATCCAGCTTTGAGCGCACCCGGCGGATGACCTCATCGGTGAAGTGGGTGGTGGAGCAGTCGCCACCGAGGTCGGGCGTTCGCACGCCATCCGACACGGCTTCGAGCGCACCCTCGTAGATGGCGCGGGAGGCACGGGATGCCTCATCGGAGCGCATGTACCCCAGTACCGCGGCACCAGCCAGGATCATGGCCAGCGGGTTGGCGACGTCCTTGCCGAACAGCGTGGGGGCGGTGCCGTGCGGTGCCTCGGCCATCACCACCGACGGGCGGAAGTCGTCGTCAAACGCCAGGAGCAGCGACTCAGCCCCGGCGATGGTGCCGAACAGCTGCAGCACCATGTCCGACAGCAGGTCGCCGTCGCGGTTGAGCGACGGCACCACGAGCGTCTCGCCCGAGTGGCTCACGAGCACGGCGTACAGCGCATCGATGAGCGTGGGCTTGTAGGTGATACCCGGATAGCGACCCGATGCCGCATCCATTTCCTCTTTGAGCATGCCCTCGTACACCGGGGAGACGGTCCACTTGGGGCCGCCCATCACCGTGGCATTCATGCGCACCGCCTGCTGAAACGAGAACTCCGCCACCGCGCGGCAGACGCGACGTGAGATGTGTTCTTCACGCCATGCCACCTCGTCCATGCCCTCACCCTCGCGCCACTCGCGCGCGTCGTAGGCATCGTCAACAGCCATGCGCACCACAGAGATGGGGGCGTGCACGCCACCGATGGGACGCACGCCGGGGATTCGCCTGCCGGTGCGGATGATCACGCGACCGTCGATCTCCTTGCGCAGGATGGCGTTAGGGCTCCCCACGTCGCCCGTCTCCTCGGGCGTCACAGTGGCGGCCTTCAGGCCGTAACCGGTGCGCACCAGCGCCTGTGCGGCGTCATGCACCACGCCGTTATTGCTCGCCCGGCGCGCCGCGAGCGAAAGGTCGTACCGCTCAGTGGCCAGCGTGATGCCGATGACGTCCGGAGCCATTACGCGGAGCGCCTGCTCCAGCAGTTCCTGACCGGTCTCGTCACCCTCCATCACTACAAGTGTCGGTGAACTCATGCGGCCACTCTATGCCCCGGCCCAAATGGGCCACATCGCCAGCAGGCCGGTGCGACAGCGGCGTAATGGATCAGGGCGCCGGAACCTGCGCGGCTGCCCGCAGCATAAGACCGTTGATGCCGGCGTACCAGAGCTCGTTGAGCGCGATGACCGCCCCCGCCGTGCGTCTCGGGCCGGTCTTGAGCGATGTGTACATCGCGGTGCCCCACGCGCTCGACCAGGCCCCGGGGCTCACATTCCAGCCCTGCGCCTGGTCATACCCCAGCCACGCGTCGGTACCGGCCGCTGATGCCGTCACCGCGTACTCAAGTCGGGCCGGCGCTGCCGTTGTGGGATCGCTGCCCAGGCCGAAGCCGGACAGGCCGAGCGACGAGCCGGTGACCAGCGTGTTGCCGAGGACGTAGAAGGTGAGGGCACGGGCCGACTGCACGATCTCAGCGAGGAGGGGGTCCTGCTGCTGCGGGGTCTGCGCCACGGTGCCCGACAGTGCGTTGAACGACAACAGGATGTCGCCCGCGGTGCCTGCCCCCACCTGCCCGCGCGACACCTTCTCGTACAGATCCTTGTTGGCGGCCCCCGCGCGCACCATGAAGTTGGTGTCGCCCGAGAGAAAGGCCACGGCATCTGCCTCGGACATCGTTCTGGTGGATGGTGAGGCCCTCACCATGGCCACCGCGTCGGGGCCGAACGTGGCGATGGCCAGCCGGACGTCAGCGAGCACGCGGGCGGCGTCAACCAGCGAGGTCTCGGTTACCCTGTCCTGCTGCCCGAAGAACGTGCCAACCCCCTGGGCGTTGGCCTGGGCGTAGGTGACCCATCCGAGGGCTGCCGGCAGTGTCATCCACTGGCCCGCGTCGAGGCCGGCAGGGTTGGCATCGCGCGTGGTGGCGGCCTCGGCCTGGGTTGCCAGCGACGCGGCCTGTGAAACCAGCCGGGCCTTGACCGATTCAAGTCCGCTCTGGGCGATGGCTGTACGGGTGCGGGCTGCCGCCGTGCTGCGCGCTGCCCGCTGGCGGGCATCAAGGGCCACGGCGTAGGCGAGCGGAAGGTTGCCCGCGGCCAGTGCACGCGTCGCGGCCTGCACGTCGGATGCCGGGGCGCCTGCAGCAGAAAGGGCCGCCACCGATCGCCGGGTGATGCGGCGGGCCACGCTCTGGGCCTGCGGGGTGATGTCGGGAGTGCCGGTGATCGGGGGGGCGAGGGACTTGCCGGTAAACACCGGGTACGCCTGGGCAATGCCCTGGACGACGCGCACGGTGACGCCAAGCGACTTGCCGAACGTCGGCAGGTGCACCTCCCGCCCGGATTTCGGGTCGTACTCATTGATGCTGCCCGGCGGGATGAGCACCGTGGTGTACCCCGCCGCAGCGGCGGCACGGATCTTGGTGGGCACGCCCGAGACGGCGCCGATGGTGCCGTCGGGTGACACCGTGCCGGTCATCGCCACCTTCGGCCTGATGGCATCGCCGCGGATGACGGCCAGCGTGCCCACGGTCAGGGCCGCGCCACCCGACGGGCCGTCAATGGGGCCGGTGATGGTGTACCCAAGATCCACACTTGACGGATTGACACCGGACGCCAGTGTGGCCACCGCTCCTGCCATCGCAGTGGATGCAAGCCACTGGGGGCCCGCACCCTTTGCCTGGATGTCGTCGAGTGCCACGGTGAACCCAGGGTCGTCCGTGGTCTCTGCCGCGATACCCGCCGGCTCGATACCGCCGGTGGGAAGCCCCTTGGCATCGGTGCCCGCCCACAGCACCGGGAAGGTGATCTCACGGGCAGGAATGGAACCCTGCTGCGATTCACCGCAGCCGGTGCCGGCAACTGAGATGCCCCCGACAACGAGCAGGCAGAGGGCAATGCGGCGGATCATGCGGGGGCGTGCGTGAACCCGAGCTCGGCGTAGTGCGACCAGTCGACCTCGATGAGGTACTGCGTGCCCTGGTCGGCCCGCCACGGAAATGGCTCCCCGGTGTACTTGACGGACAGGCGGTCCATGGCCTCAAGGGCCTCGGCGCCGTGGCGGGT
>CANJMX010000166.1 GCA_947475125.1 Actinomycetota bacterium | reverse complement strand
GGTCGCCCTGTTGGTGTTCACCATGGGCACCAGCATCATCACCCCGCTGCTGCCGCTCTATGCGGGCCAGTTCCACCTGTCCAACGGCACGCTCACGCTGCTGTTCGCCACGTACACGGCCACGGTGGTGCCCACCATGCTGGTGGCCGGCAGCGCATCCGATCGCCTGGGCCGAAAGCGCGTGTTGCTGCCGGCCATGCTCGTGCTCACGTGCGCATCGCTCCTGTTCGCCTTCACCGAGTCGGTGCCCATGCTCTTTGTGGGCCGGGTGCTGCAGGGGCTGGCGGTCGGCATGTTCCTGGGTGTGGGCACGGCGTTTGTGGTGGATCACGCCATCCCAGCCAAGCGGGCACTGGCCGCCATGGCAGCGGGGGCATTCTTCCGTCTGGGCTTCGGTCTGGGTCCGGGCATGGCGGGCCTGGTTGCCCAGTACTGGGGCGACCCCATTCACCGTCCATTCGAAGTGCATCTCGTGCTTCTGGCCGTGGGTATCGGCTGCGTCATCCTCGCCAGTGAGACCGTGCCCCGGCGCCGCTACAAGTTTGAGATACGCGTTGGTGTGCCCAAGGGGCAGATGCGTGGATTCGCAGGGTTCATGGCGCCCGCCGCATTCACCATGAGCTTTATGGAGGGCACGGTGCTGTCGATCGTGCCGCTGTATCTGTACGACACGCTTGGTGAGCGCAATGTGGCCATTGCCGGGCTCTGCGGGTTTCTCGTGCTCGGGGTGGGTGGCATGACGCCGCTCGTCACCCGCAACGTCGCGCCCCGCAAGGCGGTGATGATCGGGCTTGGGGTCTCGGCCGTGGTCACGTGGCTTATCGCGCTCGCCGCGGTGGGTGGCAGCGCGCTGCTTGTAGTGGTGGCCGCCGGCATCATCGGCTTCGTCAACGGCATGATCCTGCAGGGCGCCACAGTCATCTGCGGCACCGTCGTGCCACTGCAGGAGCGCGGCAAACTGCTGTCGTCGCTGTACATGTGTGCGTACGCCGGAACAGTCCCCGCCGTGGGCCTCGGATACCTGTCGCTCAGCATCGGGCTCACCGCCACATTGGTGGTGTTCAGCATCGCGGCGTGCGTGCTGGCCGCCTGGGTCATCATCTTCGGTCGGCGACTGTTTCCCCGGGTCATCCCGTATGAGGAGCACGTCGCGATACCCTCAGCCTCGTGAAAGACGACATCTCATCAATTCTCAAGGGCTGGGGCGAGCCCGCATACCGCATCAAGCAGGTTGAGGATGCACGGCGTACGGGCATTCGTTCGTGGGAGGACGTCACCACCCTGCCCAAGGACCTGCGCGAGAAGCTGTCCGAGGTGGTGCCCCTGTGGACCGTCACCCCCGACGCGGTTGCCGAGAGCACCGACGGCACGCTCAAGTGGCGCCTTCGCACCCACGATGGCCTGGCCATCGAGAGCGTGCTTATCAAGCATGCACGTGGTCGGCGCACCCTGTGCGTGTCGAGTCAGGCGGGCTGCGCCCTGGGATGCAAGTTCTGCGCCACGGGCACAATGGGCCCGGGCCGCGACCTGACCTCCCGCGAGATCTCCGACCAGGCGTACCTGGCAAACGACGCCGCGCGCGAGGCCGATGCCCGCGTAAGCAACGTGGTGTTTATGGGCATGGGCGAGCCGCTGCAGAACACCGCTGCGGTGTTTGACGCCGTGCGCGAGATCCACTCACCCGAGGGCCTTGGCATCTCCGCCCGCCAGATCGCCATCTCCACGGCTGGCTGGGTACCGGGCATCGACGAGATGATGGACTTCGAGGTGCCGGTGCGGCTGGCCCTGTCGCTGCACGCAGCTGACGACGCCACACGCAGCCAGCTCATGCCCGTCAACAACCGCTGGCCCATCGCCAACGTGCTCTCAGCCTGCCGCCGCTACGGCGACCGCACCGGCCGACGGGTGTTCATCGAATACCTCCTGCTGGAGGAGATCAACGACTCGGTTGCCGACGCCAAGCGCCTCGCCGAGCTTCTGCGCGATGGCCGTTTTCACGTGAACCTCATTGAGTACAACGCCACGGGTGGCCCCTACCGGGGCTCACCGCAGGAGCGCCGCCGCCGCTTTGCCGAGGAGCTCGAGCGTGCCGGCCTGTACCCCTCGATGCGTCGATCCCGCGGAGCGGACATCGCCGCCGCGTGCGGCCAGTTGGCCAACAGCCCCGCCTAGCCACGGGCGGGCGGGAACCTGAAGTACCGGGGGAGCCGACTACTCGCGAAACGGGATCCTGCATTTGCGGGGGCCGCAAATGCAGGATCCCCGGCTGCGATGTCTGCTCCCCCGGTACGGGAGGTCCCCTCTGCCCTGCGGGGGTGACCTCGTGGGGGGCGGGGGCTTCTTCAGCCCTGCAGCGCCTCGGTGCCCGGGGTGGCCAGCACCACGTCGTACTCACGCACGTCGTACTCGGCGACCTTCTGGATGAAGTACGGGTCCTTCGCGATGATCGCGTCCACTTCGTCACGGGTGACGCCGGTGGCCACGATGAGACCGCCCTGGAGCGGTATCTCGCGCCCGGCCGCGATGAAGACGCCTGCCGTGACGTGATCGCGCACCCACGCACGATGCGCGTCGAGGTGCGCCTCAACCTCGTCGGCCGGCTTGAGGTACCGCCCCAGCAGCAGAAACATTGTTGCCCCTATCCCTTGCAGGTGTGGAGTGCAGCGATGAGCCGGTCGGCATCCGGGGACTCAGGCGGGGTCACATGGTCCACGTCCACGATGATGCCATTGGCGTCGATCACGTAGGTGGCACGCCCGGAGATCCCGGCCTGCTCCATGTACACGTCGTATGCCTGCGCCACTGCGCCCTTGGGGTGGAAGTCGGCGAGGAAGTGCACGTTCTTGGCCTGCATTTGATCCTTGAAGGCTGCCAGCGACCACTTGCTGTCGACGCTCACGCCAATGACCACTGCGCCGGCGTACGGGCCTTCTTCACCGGCGATGGTGGTGAACCAGTCGGTGCAGACCGGCGAGAATGCGAGCGGGTAGAAATTGAGGTGCACGGGCGTGCCGCGCAACTCCGACAACGTGACCTCTTCGCCGTTCGAGTCGACGAGCGTGAAGTCCGGGGCAACGGATCCGATCTCAAGGGGCATGCGACTTCTCCAGCATTAGGGGTGAACGACCTGGAGGAGGGTAGCGCTCAGGTGCCGGTCGCCATCGGTAGTGCGGCACCGCGAATCGGCGACAAAGGGGGGTGCATGGCCACGTTCGATCAGGGGTACGCCGCAGGCGTCGCGATGGCGCACTGCTCGCGATCGTCGGTGTCGCGTGGATGCGGGCAGCCACCTCGCCCGCGGCTAAGGTTCACGTATGGCTCCAAACCCCGACAGCGGTCGCCGCAGGATGCCCTCGGGGCCACCCGTGGGGGGCTGGGGCTTTGGTGCGTCCGGCATCCCCAAGGG
>CANJMX010000165.1 GCA_947475125.1 Actinomycetota bacterium | reverse complement strand
TCCACCTATCTCGATCTCGACTGCAACCTCGCCGCCACGGCGTCGACGCTGTTCACCCACCGCCACACCATCAGGTACCGGCTCGACCGCATCACCGAACTCGCCGGGCTCGACATCGGCAAGACCGACGACCGCGAGAAGTTGTCGCTCGGCCTCAAGGCCATGCGCCTCTTGGGCCACAAGGTGACCGCGCCCAGCACCGAGAAGCCATCGCGCGGTGGCGGCCGAGGGGCGAAGAAGGCCTAGGCCCCGGGCACCTACGTGGTGCCGAGTACCACCCGGCCGAGAGGCCACGCCATCTGCCCGAGTTGCGCGACGCGGCTACTGCGCGGTGTACGCCTGCCGCAGTCGGGCAGCCATCGGCCCCGGGGTGCCGTCGCCCACCGGCGCACCGTCGATGGTGAGTACCGATGTGACGCCCGCCAGGCCGTTGCTCAGCAGCATCTCGTCGGCCCCCCGCCATTCGGGTTCGGTGATGTGGCGCACTTCAACGGGGATGCCCTCGGCTGCCGCAGCCTCAAGCAGCAGGTCGCGGGTCACGCCGCCGAGGATTCCCTCAACGGGCGGGGTTACCAGGGTGTCGCCGGTCACGATGAACACATTGGCGGCGTCTGATTCGCCCAGGCGCCCCTCATCGTCGATGAGCAGGGCGTGGTCGGCACCAGCGGCCACCGCGCGGCGGTGGGCTAGGCGGTGACCTGCGTACGACAGCGTCTTGTGCTCGTGGATCTCATTGTCCGGCCACCAGGTGCCGGGGAACGCAACGACGGCCACGCCGGTGTCGGGGTCGCCTGGCTCGTAGGGCGTGGCCTCCACCAGCAGGGTGGGGTGGGTGGTCACGGTGATGCGCACGCGGTGTGGGGTGTCGTCCAGGTGGGCCACCACGGCGTTCACGGCCGTGCGGATATCGGCGCCCGTGGGGATGGGGTCGAGCGCGAGCGCGGTGATTGATGCCGACAGCCTGGCGAGGTGGCGGTCGAGCATGGCCACCTGTCCGTTCTCGGCGCGCATGGTCTCAAACAGGCCGTCGCCCCAGCGCACGCCGGGGTCGGTGATGGGGAGCGCCGCCGCCGCCGGGTCAACCAGCGCGCCGTCCAGCCACACCGCGTGGCTCATGGTGCCTCCGTGCCCAGGGCATCGAGGAAGGGGCGCGCCTTGCGCCACGCCTCGTCGCGCTCTGCGATTGGGTCGGAGTCCCACACAATGGCCCCGCCCGACCAGTACTGGGCGTGGGGCACGCCCGTGGGCAGCCAGGCGGTGCGGATGGTCACGCTGGCGTCGAGCGACCCATCGGTACCGACCGCCACCACGCTGCCGAATGCCGGCCCGCGACCCACCGGCTCGATCTCGCGGATCACTTCAAGGGCCCGCACCTTTGGCGCGCCGGTGACCGATCCGGCGGGGAACACCGCTCGCAGCACGTCAGCGGGGCCCACGTCGTCACGTAGTTCAGCGCGCACGTGGCTCACCATGTGCTCGGCATACGAGGTTCTGAGAGGGCCCATCAATAGCGGCACGGACACGCCACCCGGTCGGGCAACCCGGCCCAGATCGTTGCGCACCAGATCGACAATCATCACGTGCTCTGCCCGGTCCTTCACACTGCGCGTGAGCTCTGCGTGCTTGCCGGGTGCGGCCGTGCCCTTGATGGGCTCACTCCAGGCCACGTGGCCGTCAGACGCCACCATGCGTTCGGGCGATGCCGAGATGACCGTGCCCTCGGGCAGGGTGACGAAGGCCCGGTGGGGCGCATCGCCGGCGGCATCCCACATGGCCCGGGCGAGCGCAAGCGGCCCGTGCACCCATTCCGCATCGAGCCGCTGCACAAGATTGACCTGGTAGACGTCGCCGGCCCGGATGAGATCGCGAGCCCGGTCAACGGCAGCGAGGTAGAGATCGCCCGGAAGTGACGACAACACACTCTTGTCACGGTGACTGACCCCCCCCGGGGACTGACCCCCCCCGGGGACTGACCCCACTGACCCGAGCGGTGCCGGCGAGGCCAACACACTTTTGTCACGGTGACTGACCCCCCCCGGGGACTGACCCCCCCCGGGGACTGACCCCGGTGTCGGGCGCGCGTCGACCGCGCGTCGCAGGGCTTCAAATTGCTCGCCGCGTGTCTCGGCGTGCAGGGTTGCCGTTCCATCGTCGGTGATTACGAATACCGCCGGGTATCTCGCGATTGCCCCTGGGGGCGGACCCGCTTCGTCCGGTGGCGAACCAGGCAGCAGTTCGACGGTGCCGGCCAGGCGATCTGCCAGCAGACCCATCCAGCCACCGGCCATGGGGTGCACACCCGTGTGACGAGTGGGTCGGCGCAGGGCGTCCCACACCGACGCGCCAGTTGCGACCTCGTCGGGGCAGGCAGCAACGATGGTCTGGCCGAGGTACCGCACGAGCACGGGTCGGTCGAGGTGGGTGAGGGCAGCCAGCAGGATGTCGGCACGGACCCGTCCGGGCACGCGCATGGTCACCGCGCCTCCCGGCTGTGTGAGAATGGATCGTCCCGCGAAGGCCACTATGGCGCCGTGTTGCCCCATGGCCTTCGACGCTACACAACGAGGAGAGTCGTGCGCCATACCATCGCGTTCCAGGCCACAGGGTTTGAGGCCGGCCCCGTCGACGTTCAGATCGACGTGCCCGAGGGCGAAGAGGGTCCCGAGCCCGAGCAGATTCCCTCGGCAATCATCGCCTTCCTCGGCGGACCATCCGTGCAGGCGACAGCCTTCATCAGCCGTCAGGACGCCGAGAACGTGATGGGTGCGTTCACTCAGGCCGAGTCGATGCGTGGCCAGATGCCGCCCGAGGCCGCATCGTGGGAGCCCGAGCCCACCGTCATGCCCGCCTCAATGCTCTTTGGTGTCAACATCGAGAGCCTCGTGGGCGCAGCGGTGACCCCGCCCCACGTGCAGGACGATGGCCAGGTTGTTCCCCACTGGACCGTGGGCCTGCAAGACGCCGACGGCTCGTCCATTCAGGTGGCAGTGAGCGACGCCCTGTCGGTCACCGTCATCCGTGCGCTTGCCGACATCACAAACGGCACGCTTGCGCCGTCGGATGAACTCGACGCCGGCGCCCCCGCGGACGGGGACGACGACGTCGAAGAGGACACCGAGGTCTAGCGGGAAGCACCGACCGCGCGGTCGCCGGTGGGTGAGAGGCGGCGAACGGCGTCCACCAGGTGGGCGCCGCCGTCCTTCGCCATGTCGTGGCCCGCACCCTCAGCCACCTCGAACGTGGCGGCGCGCAGCCAGATGGCCAACTCGCGCTGATCGTTGGGTGGCACGGCCTTGTCGTTCTCGCCGGCCACGATGGCCACCGGCGCATCCACCTGGGCCAGCGCACCGCGCCAGTCGGGGCGGGTGGCCATGGCCTCGGCGGCGAGTGCCTGACCCTCGTCACGGTT
>CANJMX010000164.1 GCA_947475125.1 Actinomycetota bacterium | reverse complement strand
CTTGTCAACCACTACTACTTCAATGAGATCAAGAAGAAGGACCCGAACGCGCCGGTGGGTATCTACCGGTTCCCCGGCAGTGACCCCGGGTCGCTCTTTCTGGTGTCAACTGCGGCGATTCCGTCTCCCGCCGCGAGCAACGGAGATGCGCTGGCGTTGATCAACTTCATGCTGTCGCCCGAGGGCCAGGCCGTGTTCGTGGCCGAAGAGGGCGAATACCCAGTTGTCTCCGGCGTCACGCAGAAGTCGGGTCAGCCCTCGCTGGCTGAACTGAAGTACCCCAGCTACGACCTCTCGCAGCTGACGGAACTGAAGACCACCGCCAAACTCATTCAGGGGAGCGGCATCGGCGGATAGCGCAGACACGGCGCCCGCGAAGGCTCGGAAGCGCCCGCGGGGGCTCGGCAGCACGGCCATCGCCGTGCTGCTCGCGGTACCGTTTGCGCTGTCGTTCGCCTATCTGATCGTCCGCAACGCCGGTGACCTGAGCGGCCTCTGGGCCGCCGTCACCGACGCCGACACCATTGCCCCGGCATTTCGCAGCCTGCTGCTTGGAACCTCGGTGGCCATCGCCGCCGGCACGCTGGGCACCGGGGCTGCATGGATGGTGGCCCGTACCGATCTGGCCGGGCGTCGCACGTGGGCACTCATGCTGTGCCTGCCGCTGGTCATCCCATCGTTTGTCGGTGCGGTGGCGCTCATCGCCGCGTTCTCTCCCGGCGGCCTGCTGTCGAAGATGCTGGGTGACTCGATCCCCTTGCCTGAGGTAAGCGGATTCTGGGGCGCATTCGGCGTGCTCACGCTGCTCACATACCCCTATGTGTTTCTGCCCGTGGTGGCACGCCTTCGCACCATGCCCCCGGCGGCCGAGGAGTCGGCACGCCTTCTGGGGCGGCGTCCGTTCGCGGTGTTCCTCACCGTGGTGATGCCCCAGGCGCGCGCGGCAATCGCCGCCGGCGCCCTGCTGGTGTTCCTCTATGTGATCAGCGACTTCGGTGCCGTGCAGTTGCTGCGCTACGACACCCTCACCCGCATGATCTACTCGAATCGTCTGCTCGACCCGTCGGTGTCGGTGGCACTCAGCCTGGTGCTTGGCGTCATGGCCGTGGTGATCGTGGCGCTCGAACGCCGGGCATCGCGCGTAGGCCTTCGCGAGTACGCCCGACTGCGTACCCCGCTCACGGTTCCCCTCGGACGCCTGAAGGGCATGGCCCTGTCGCTGCTGGGAGCGCTCGTGGCCCTCTCGCTCATCATCCCCATCGGGGTCCTGGTGTTCTGGGCTATCCGGGGGATCGTTCAGGGCAACCAGCGGTCGAACTCGGTGATCAACGACCCGGGAATGCTGCTGGGGCCGCTGGGCAATACCGCAGGCGTGAGCCTCGCAACGGCGCTGGTTGCCACGCTTGTGGTGCTGCCCATCGCGTACCGCACAGTGCGACGACCCGGGCGGCTTGGCGAGGCAATTGCGGGAACGGTGATCGGCGGATTCGCGCTGCCGGGGCTTGTGACCGCGCTGGCCTTTGTGTTCTGGACCCTGTCGTCGCCCGGCCCAATCGGCGCGCTGTACCAGACCCTCCCCCTGCTCATCCTTGCCTATCTGGTGCACCACGGCGCGCTGGCACTGGGCGCGCAGCAGACCGCCGTTGCGGGCATCCCGCCCCGGCTCGAGGATGCCGCCCAAAGTCTGGGGAGCAGGCGTGTGCGACGCCTGTTCACGATTGAACTGCCCCTGATGTGGCCCGGGATCGCTGCGGGCGCGGGCCTGGTGCTGCTGTCGACCATGAAGGAACTGCCAGCGACGCTGCTGCTGGCGCCGCCGGGGTTCACCACGCTGGCCACCCGCGTGTGGAGCGCCGCCGAGGTGGCCCTTTATGAGGACGCAGCCATTTACGCGCTGGTGCTCGTGGCGCTGTCCGCCGTGCTCACATGGTTTCTGGTGGTGCGCCCGGCACTCAGGTCGTGGGACCGACCGGCCGTGGGCCCCGACCCCCCGGTGGAACCGGTGCCGGTGCCCGCCGAGCCGGTGGCTGGCTGACCTCAGGCGAAGTAGGTGTCCTCGGCGCTCCACGGGGGCGAGCAGGTGCAGAGGAATCGGAGGTCGGCTGACCCGGTGTTGGTGATCTGGTGCCAGGTGCCCACGGGGATGAGGATGGCGTCGCCCACCGCGACATCGCGCTCCACGCCGTCAATCTCCATGCGCCCCTGGCCATCGAGGAGGTAGTACATCTCCTCGCTCGCCTTGTGGTGATGGCGCTCGGTCTGGCCAGCTGCCGGCAGGGTGGCCTCGGCCAGGCTGTGATTGGTAACCGGGGCCACCGAGAGGTCGAGTAGCGACCTGATGGTGCTGCCGTCGGTGGTGATGAAGGGGATGGCGTCCCCGTAGGTGCGGACTTCCACAGAGGTCTCCGGGCTAGTTGATGGTGCGCGCGAGGCGCTTGCGGTATTCCGGCACGAGCGGGTGACCATCACCCAACTCGCGGAACTGGCCGATGAGCATCTTGCGAAGATCATCGCGCTGGCGTCGGTCGGTGCTGGCGGTGACAGCATCAATGAGGCTGGCAAACGCCTGCTGCCAGTCCTCGCGCTCGATCGCTGCGAGACCCGCCTGGATGTCGGGCACGTCGCTGCCCATGAGGCGGGTGCGTGCAAGAAGGCCCGCGGCGATGGGGTCGTGTTCGGCCGGAGCCAGGTACACGGCGGCCTCCGCGACCTCGCCGTTATCAATGAGGATGTGCGCCAAGGCGATGCGGGCATCGGTACGCCCGGCGTCACGCTCGATGGCCTCGCGGAGGGAGTCCTCGTCGCCGGCCTCCACGAGCATGTCCACCCTGCTGGGGACGAGCTTGTCGAGAAATGTCTCCATCTGCGCGGCCGAGACCAGACCCACAAACTCCTCCACGACCTCGCCGTTTCGAAATGCCTTGACCGCCGGGATGCTCAGCACCTGAAACCGTTGGGCAAGCCCCGGGTTGGCGTCGATGTCGATCTTCGCAAGCTCCATGTCGGGCATGCGCCGGGCGATGGCGTCGTCAACGATGGGCCCGAGCTGGCGGCACGGGCCGCACCACTCGGCCCAGAAGTCGACGACAACAGGTACCTCATGCGAGCGCTCGATGACGTCGGCCTGGAAGGAGTCTTCGGAGACGTCCATGGGTTCCTCCTACAGGGTGACGGGCGTGAACCGCGCGGCACCCGGCATGGGCGTACGGCGGCTGGTCGAGAAGTCTGTCGTGGTCAAGTCCACCACGTACGGCACGGGATCGCCAATTGTGCGGTACCCGTACCGGTGGTCGGTGAGGTTGCACACCGTCACCCAGCTTGTGACCTCGGGCACCATCTGCCCGGGCTTGAACTCCTCGCTGATAAGTCCCGCCGGGATGTCGAAGCTGTTGAGCACGTGCAGGCACGCGGCCTCGG
>CANJMX010000163.1 GCA_947475125.1 Actinomycetota bacterium | reverse complement strand
GGGACTGATGGACAAGGCCAAGGACGCCGCAAAGGCTGCTGAGGCCGCCGCACGGAGTGCCGCGAGCGACGCCCGCGACAAGGGCGACGAGTTGATGCTGAAGCGCAAGGTCAACGCACTGGCCGAGGAACTCGGCCACGTGACCTACCGCCAGCACGATGGACTCACCGACCTCGAGGGCGAGGTCAATCGCCTGGTGGGCGAGATGCGCGCGCTCTACCTGGAGATCGATGCAATCAAGGGCCCGGAGTCCTGATTCGTGTGATCCCGGGCGTGGGGGGGCGCATTGCCTGACCTCACTGCCCCCATCGTCAACTGGGCGACCGACATGATCGGGTCGTATGGCATCACTGCGGTATTCCTGCTCATGGTGCTCGAGAGTGCGTGTATCCCCGTTCCCAGCGAGGCGATCATGTTGTTTGGCGGTTTTCTTGCCGGGCAGGGCAAGGTCACCTTCATCGGTGTGGTGACGGCGGGCGTACTGGGCAATCTTGTTGGCTCGTGGATTGCCTACTGGGTGGGCTTGACGAAGGGTCGCGACTGGGCGCTTCGCTGGCACTGGCTGCACATCACGCCCGAGCGCCTCGACATGGCAGATCGCTGGTTCGAGAAATACGGATCGTGGGCGGTGCTCATCGGGCGCGTCCTGCCGATCGTCCGCACCTTCATCTCACTCCCCGCAGGCGTTGCGCGCATGCCGTTCTGGCGCTTCAGCATCCTCACATTTATCGGTTGCATCCCATGGGTGACCCTGCTCGCATGGCTTGGCCTGCTGGTGGGCGACAACTGGGAGGCCGTGCAGCAAAAGCTGCACTACTTCGACTACGCCGTGGCCCTGGCCATTGTCGTCGGGATCGTGTGGATCGCGCTGCGGTACCGCTCGCGTCGGGCCGCGGCGGGCGGTACGGGGAGCTGACCCGGCGGTGACGGCATTCGCCTGGATCATCGCGCTGATTGCGCTGGGGGTCGCCACGTGGGCCGTCATCTTTGCCCGCCGCGCCGCGGCATCGGCGGGGGATCCCGTGGCCCCGGAGCCCGCTACGGATGCTCCTCACGACGAGGCCCGGCTGTCGGCCGTGTTCGCGGCGCTGCCGGTGGCCAGCGTGCGTGTGGATTCGGCCGGGATCATCACTGCTGTCAATCCGGCCGCGCTCGCCACCTTCCCATTCCTCGACGACGGGCTGGGAATTCTTGAGGCCTTTGGCGACCATCAACTGGCTGCCCGGGTGCGCGACGCCATGCGCACCGGCGACCCCGCGCGGTTCGATCTGCGTCTGTTTGTGGAGGGGCGCCGCACGTTTCGGGTGATCCTCGCCCCATTCGATGTGGAGGGTGAGCGCGAGGTGCTCATTACGCTCACCGACACCAGCGAGGCCACCGCGTATCAGGAGCTGCGCTCCCAGTTTGTGGCCAACGTGTCGCACGAGCTGCGTACTCCGCTCACGGGGCTTCGCGGAATGCTCGAGGCGCTCGAGGACCCGGAGATGCCGCTTGAACTGCGCGACGACTTCGTACGTCGATCACGGTTGGAGGCCGAGCACCTGGAGGCGCTCATCGACGACATCCTGTTCCTGTCGGAGCTTGAGGCAGCGCAGGGCGATCCGCTTGGAGAGCGCAGCGACGTGGCATCGGCCGTGCCCAAGGTGATCTCCGTACTCGAGGGTGAGGCCGGCGAACAGGGTGTGACGTTGATCAATGAGACCGGCGAGCCCATGTGGACGCCGCTCACCGATCGTATGACGCAGATGGTGGTGCGTAACCTGCTGGAGAATGCGGTGCGGTACGCGGGCCCTGGTGCCACTGCTGTTGTGCGAGCCCGGCGCGTGGGCGACTGCGTGGCCATCGAGGTGGAGGACAACGGGCTGGGGATCGCCGAGAAGGATCTTCCCCACGTGTTCGAGCGCTTCTACCGGGCAGACCCATCGAGATCACGCAAGCTTGGTGGCACGGGGTTGGGCCTCTCGATTGTCAAGCACATCGCCGACCGGCTGGGCGGCGAGGCCGAGATGACGTCGCGCGAGGGATTCGGCACCACTGTGCGGGTGATCGTGCCCGCAGCGGAGCCCCCAGTGACCGACGTCCCCAGTGACGATGCGGGGTATCCCGCTGCCCGCGAGCGCTGGTAACGTCAAATGCATCGGGCGTCCCATCGGACGCCCTCGCCGCGTCCAGAGGCGATGCGGCGATTTGCGCTCCAGGAAGGATCTGATGGGTATTCCGCTCATGGACATCCGGGCCCAGTACGCGCCACTCCGTGCGCAGCTGGACACCGAGATCACGGACATCCTCGACACCGGCACCTTCATTCTGGGGCCCCGCGTGAAGGCGATCGAGTCCGAGGTGTCGGCACGCCTCGATAACCGTCCCTGCGTGGGCGTGGCCAACGGCACCGATGCCCTCGTCATCGCCCTGCAGGCGCTGGGCGTGGGCCCGGGCGATGAGGTCATCACCACGCCATACACCTTCTACGCCACGGCCGAGGCCATCGCACGCCACGGCGCGGTGCCGGTATTTGTCGACATCGACCCCGATTCGGCCTGCATCGATCCGGATCTGATCGAGGCGAAGATCACCGACAAGACCAAGGTGATCATCCCGGTGCATATCTTCGGGCACCCGGCAGCCATGACCACCATCCTCACCACCGCCGCCGAGAACGGCCTGTCGGTGATCGAGGATGCGGCACAGGCGTTTGGGGCTGCCGATGGCGAATGGGCCGTGGGCACCATGGGCGACGCCGCCACCATCTCGTTCTTTCCCACCAAGAACTTCCCGGGCATCGGCGACGGCGGCATGGTGGTGTGCCGCGACGCTGCGCTCGGCGACCTGGTGCGGCGCCTGCGCTTCCATGGGTCGGAGGACAAGCAGACCTTCACGGAGGTTGGGTACAACTCGCGCCTCGACGAGATCCAGGCCGCTGCGGTGCGCACGTTCCTGCCCCACGTGAATGACTGGAACGATCGCCGCCGTCAGGTGGCCGACTGGTACCGCGAGTGCGGCCTGGGCGAGCATGTGACGCTGCCGGTGGAGACGGACGCCGCGCGTCACATCTACCACCTGTACGTCATCCGTCACCCCGAGCGCGACCGCATCCGCGAGATGCTGGTCGAGGAGGGCATCGGTGCCGCTGCGTACTACGGCACGCCGATGCACCTTCAGCCGGTGTTCAAGGATCTTGGCTACTCGCTGGGCGACCTGCCGGTGGCCGAGGAGTGGGCGCGGACCGGCCTCGCAATTCCCATGCACCCCAATCTCACGCGGGAGCAGGTGGAGGAGGTCGTGGCCGCCACCGGCCGCGCTGTGTCGCGCCTGTAGGACACCGGAAGGAGGCCCGCAATCCGGGTCTGGGTCGATGTCACCAACTCTCCGCACGTGCTCATATTCCGGCCGATCATCCGGCGGCTGGAAGCACGTGGGCATGAGGTGGTCGT
>CANJMX010000162.1 GCA_947475125.1 Actinomycetota bacterium | reverse complement strand
CAACGAATCGAGGTGGAGTCTCGACGACCTATTTGCCGTACTTGGCGCGATTCTCGGCGATCAACGCGCTGACCGTCTGCACGAGATCAAATTCGGCCGCCCGACGACGGCACGTGCTTATGAATCGCCCTTGTCGGGGAGCGGCACGGTGCTCTTCACCGAGAGATCCCGAAGTTGGATGTCGTCCACGCCGGCAGGGGCCCCGGTGAGGGGGTCGGCGCCGGTGGCGGTCTTGGGGAATGCGATCACGTCGCGGATGCTCGTCTCGCCCGCCAGCAGCATCACCAGCCGGTCGAGACCGAGGGCGAGGCCCCCGTGCGGCGGTGCGCCCAGGCGCAGCGCCTTCAGCAGGAACCCGAAGCGGTCGTCGGCCTCCTCAGCGCTGAGGCCGATGCACGCAAACACGGCCGACTGCACCTGCTGATCGTGGATACGGATTGACCCGCCACCGATCTCGAGCCCGTTCAGCACCACGTCGTAGGCGAGACTTCGCACGCTTCCGGGATCGGTGCCGAGCTTGTCCACGTCATCCGGATGCGGAGCCGTGAATGGATGGTGCAGGGAGTCCCAGCGGTTCTCGCCGGCATTCCAGCCCACCAATGGGAAGTCCTCGACCCACAGTGGCGCCCACACGCCCTCGGGGATGAGACCCCAGCGCTCGGCAAATCGGGCTCGCAGGGTGCCGAGCACCTCAGACGCCACCTGCTCGTCGTCGGCCACCAGGGTGATGAGGTCGCCGGGCACCGCACCGAAATCTGCGATGAGCCCATCGAGGAACTTGGCCACTGGGGAGCGCAGCGTGCCGTCCTCCTGCACGATCGCCCACACCAATCCCTTCGCACCAAGCGCCTGGGCCTCGGCCATCAGCTCGTCGCCATCCTTGCGCGACACGCCCTCGCCGGCGCCGGGCACCACCAGCCCGCGCACCACTCCCCCGCCGTCCACCACGCTCTTGAACACGGCAAAGTCGGTGGCGCCGGCAGCCTCGGTCCAGTCCTGAATCTCTATTGCAAAGCGCAGGTCGGGACGGTCGCTGCCGTAGCGGCGCATGGCCTCGTGGTACCCAATACGCGGGAATGGCGTGGGGATCTCGATGCCCACCTCGGCGAAGCACGCGGCCAGCACGCGCTCGGTGAGGTCCTCGATGTCCTGAGGCTCCACGAACGATGCCTCGATGTCGAGCTGCGTGAACTCGGGCTGGCGGTCGGCGCGCAGATCTTCGTCACGGAAGCAGCGGGCAATTTGGTAGTAGCGCTCCAACCCGCCCACCATGAGCAGCTGCTTGAACAGCTGGGGGCTCTGCGGAAGGGCGTACCAGTTGCCCTGACTCAGACGCGAGGGCACCAGGAAGTCGCGTGCGCCCTCGGGCGTGCTGCGCGTGAGCACCGGGGTCTCAACCTCAAGAAAACCGTCGTCGTCGAGCACACGGCGCATGGCCCGCGCCACACGTGCGCGCAGCTCGAGGGCCGCAAGCCGTCGGGGTCGGCGCATGTCGATGTAGCGGTAGGTGAGCCGCAGCTCCTCCGACGGCTCTGTCGTCTCGTCCTCCACGCTGAACGGCACCGGCTCGGTCTCGGCCAGACGCTCCAGCTCGGTGACCGCCAGCTCCACCGATCCGGTGGGAATGCGTGGGTTGATGGTGGCATCGGAACGCGCCACCACGGTGCCGGCCACGCTGATGACGTCCTCCAGGTGCAGGCGCTCGGCAGCCGCGTGTGCCTCCGGGGCCTTCTCGGGGTGGAACACCAGCTGCAGCATGCCGCTGCGATCGCGCAGGTCGATGAAGATGATGCCGCCGTGATCACGACGACGGTGCACCCATCCGGCAACGCGAACGTCCTGCCCGGTCGCCTCGGCGGCGCCCACCGCGGTGTGCGTGCGAAAGCGCGCCGCGCCGATCATGCGCCACCCCCGGACAGCCTGCTCACGAGGTCTGAGACGGGTACCTCCACCTGATCGCCGCTCTGCATATCCCGCACCGTCGCAACCCCCTCCGCGTGTTCGCGCGGCCCGATGATGATCACGTTGTCAGCGCCCAGTCCAGAGGCGTGGCGCATCATGGCCTTCAGCCCCTTGCCCGCTGTGCCGGCCTCCACCCGCAGGCCCGACCGTCGCAGGTCGCGCAGTACTGGCATCAACTCCATGCGGATGTCGGCATCCGGAATTGCCAGATACACGTCCACGATCTGGGCACTCGCGGCCTCCTCGCCGAGGGCGAGGGTTATCCGCTCCACCCCAGTCCCGAATCCCACACCCGGGACCTCGGGGCCGCCCAGCGACTCCACCAGGCCGTCGTAGCGCCCGCCGCCGCCGATGCCGCTCTGGGCACCCAGACGGTCACATGTGAACTCAAACACTGTGCGCGTGTAGTAGTCGAGGCCCCGCACGAGCGTGGGGTCCTCGTCGAACGGGATGTCAAGCAGGCGCAGGCCGTCGAGTACCCGGGTGTGGTGCTCTGACGCGGCGTCGGTGAGGTTGTCCACCAGCCGCGGGGCGTCCTTCATTGCCGCCTGCACCGCATCGTCTTTCATGTCGAAGAGGCGCAGCGGGTTCTCGTCCATGCGTTCACGGGCGTCTCTGGGCAACGAGTCGGCCAGTGGCGTGAGGTGCGCGATGAGGCGCTCGCGGTATGGCCCGCGGCCGTCGGGGTCGCCCATGCTGGAGATACGCAGCCGTACCCCGGGCACGCCAAGGCGGTCGTAGAGATCGGCCAGGAGCGCGATCATCTCGACGTCGAGCAGCGGGTCCTCGCTGCCAAAGGCCTCGGCCCCCACCTGCCAGTGCTCGCGGAAGCGGCCCGACTGGGGCGCCTCGTACCGGAACATCGGCGCCAGGTACCACAGCTTGACCGGCTGCGGCAGCTTGTGCATGCCGTTCTCAACGTACGCACGGGCCACAGGAGCCGTGCCCTCGGGGCGCAGCGTGAGACTGCGTCCACCGCGGTCGTCGAATGTGTACATCTCCTTGCGCACGATGTCGGTGGCGGTTCCCACACCGCGTACGAACACCTCGGTCTCCTCGAACGTGGGCGTGGTGATGCGTCCAAATCCATTGGCCGCCATCAAGTCGGCGCTCGTACGCTCGATGAGCGCCCGCACTCGCGACTCGGCCGGTAGGACGTCGCGCGTCCCGCGTGGCGGCACTAGGCGCGCCCCTGCGACTTCATCCAGCGCTTCAGGGCCATGCGGTAGCTCAGGCGGTCCAGCAGCATGCCCAGCGGGATCATGAACACGAAGATCGCCAGGCTCCACATCAGCGCGATCGCCGGCGTGTCCTTATTGATGAAGTACAGGAACATGAAGAAGATGGCCGCGGCGATTCCACCGCGGATGAACACGCTCTTCAGTCCCGGCCGCCGCGGGGCGCCCTTGGGCAGTCCGTCTTTGCGCTTGGCGGGGTGATCACCCGACTCCTCGGCGGCCACCTTGGCCTCACGACGGGGATTCTTTACCGGTGGTGGACCGGCGGTTGGCCTGCGGCGACGCTTGGGGGCGATCTCTCAGTCCTCCGTGATCGCGT
>CANJMX010000161.1 GCA_947475125.1 Actinomycetota bacterium | reverse complement strand
TGGTAAAGCCGTTCGGTTTGCGCGAATTGATTGCGAGAATCAATGCCGTCATGCGCCGCAGTGGGGATTCCGGGGCTGTGGATGAGGTGCCTGACGAGATGTCTTCGGGGGGGCTTGAGGTCAGTCTTCGCACTCGTCGGGTCATCATTGACGGGCAGGAGCTTCATCTCACGCCTCGCGAGTTCGACATCCTCGCCATGCTCATTGCCGACCCCGGGGCGGTTGTGAGCCGCGACGATCTGCTGCGGCGCCTGTGGGGCACTACCTGGGCGGTGCAGACCAAAGCCATCGACGTTCACGTGTCATCGCTTCGCCGCAAGATGGGCGACCCCGCGTGGGTCGAGACCGTACGTGGCGTGGGTTTCCGGCTCGGGACGCCCTCAGCGTGACCCGCCGGCTGGTTGCCGGGTACCTCATTCTCACCCTGGTGGTTCTTGTGGTGCTGATGGTGCCGCTCGGCATCACCCATCAGCACAACCTGCAGCAGGATCTGCTGCTTCGCATGGAACGCGACGCCGGCGTGGTGGCGTCGCTGGTGCAGGACGACTTGCGCGATCCCACCGCCGCGAATCAGCGCAGGGCCGCGGAGATGGCCGAGGGTTACGCACGCCAGACGGGCGCGCGGGTGGCCATCACCGGGCCCGCGGGTGTGGTGGTGTACGACACCGACCCCGCCATCTCCGGGGCGCGCTCGCTGGCGAGCAGGCCCGAGATCCACACCGCCCTTGGTGGCACGGTGGCCACTGGCAGCCGGTATTCCGAAACCCTCGACACCGACCTGCTGTACGTCGCCGTGCCCGTGGCTGCATCCGGCACGGTGTACGGCGCGGTCCGTGTGACGTATCCGACGTCTGAGATCTCGCACCGGGCGCGCGACTACTGGTTGCTGTTGCTGGGCGTGGCCGCCATCACGCTGGCAGCGGTCGCCATCATTGGCTGGCTCATCGCCCGGTGGGTGGCCCGCCCCATCGCGATGCTCGAGAAGAAGGCCCAAGCGGTGGGAGAAGGCGACCTCACTGCCCGAGCACCTGAGAACGATGGGCCACCGGAGGTACGTGCGCTCGCACACCGTTTCAATGTGATGGTGTCGCAGGTTGAGGCGCTGGTGGGGGCCCAGGAGGCCTTCGTGGCCGACGCCTCGCACCAGTTGCGTACCCCGCTCACCGCCATGCGGCTTCGCATCGAGAATCTGGGGGCCGGTGCCGGTCCGGCCGGTGAGACCGACGCCGAGGCGGCCATCGCCGAGGTGGATCGCCTCTCGCGCATGGTCGACAGCCTGCTGGCCCTTGCCCGCGCCGAGCGCCGGGAGGCCACGATGGCGATCGTGGATGTCTCAGAGATGGTGCGAGACCGCGCCGATGCCTGGACCGACCTGGCCGCGGAGTCCGGCGTGACGGTCGATTCGGATGTGGCGCCCGGGCTCCGCGTGCGCTTGGCAGATGGCGTGCTGGAGCAGGTGATCGACAACCTCGTGGATAACGCGGTTACCGCATCATCCGACGGTGGTCATGTCACCGTGGCTGCATCCCTCACGGGCGACTCAGTGCAGATCGTCATCACCGATCAGGGCCCCGGAATGTCACCCGAGGAGCGCCAGCACGCGTTCGATCGCTTCTGGCGGTCACCACGCTCAACACGAGGCGAGGGCTCGGGGCTCGGCCTGGCCATCGTTCACCGGCTGGTGGCGGGTGCGGGCGGCGAGGTGTGGCTGGATGCTGCGCCCACGGGCACTGGTCTGCGCGTGGTTGTGGACCTGCCGCGCGGCTAGATGCCGTGCTCAGGGGATGTTGTGCACATTTGTGTCAGCGACTGACCCCGCCCGGGGACTGACCCCACCCGGGGACTGACCCCGCCCGGGGACTGACCCCGCCCGGGGACTGACCCCAATCGCGCCAATCGCGCGGGGAGATGCCTACGAGGTGATGGTGTCCGCACCGTTGGCGTCGTTGACGGACGTCGCGCCAGGCACTTTGCGCGCTGGGCGGCGCACCGGTGCCGGTGGAGCGACCAGGCGCCGGGTCAGCAGCGCCGCCACGACTCCTGCCGAACCCAGGTACATGAGCAGCATCACCACGCGGCCGCTGTCGGTTCCTCCAAACAGTCCGTGCAGCGTCGCACCCAGAAATACGCCATATGAGGACAGGTGGATGGTCTTCCAGGCCCGGGGGCCGAGACGCGCGCGCATCGACCCGGAGATGGCCACGGCGATCATGAGCCAGAAGGCGATCACACCCAGCGTCATCCAGATGGACCGGTAATCCATGGCTCCGGGCAGCAGCACGTCGGCCACCGAGAAGTTGCGGGCCGATCCGAGCAGCGTCAGCGCGTGGGCGGCGGTCATCACCAAACCGGTGATCGCCAGCACCTTGTGCCACTCGAGCCGGGCAAGGGGTGACGCCGCTCGCTGCCCCAGCCGTGCCTTTGATGCCAGCCCGGCCACGATGCTGCCGGCCAGTGCCAGGTACCCGACGATGCCGGTTGCCCGGGATGTGAGCCACCAGATCGGGATGTCCCTCACGACTGCCCCGTGCGGATGTCCGGCTGGTCGTACCCGTTGTCAGCGTCCACGGTGTTCACCTGCGGTGATGCCGCGGCAACGGCTGGTGCTGCGGCACTGGCCGGGTCTTGACCGGGCCACGGGTCTGCGCCGAGTGCGATACCGATGCCGAGTGACGCGGCAACGGAGGCAAAGATGGCGTAGAGCCGGATGGTGCGGCGGGTGGTCTGGTGTCGGCTCATGATGGGGAGTGCGGGGGGTGTTCGTGAGGGTTCGACCCCGAGCCCCCGTCGGCCTGCTGGCGCGGTGCATCCGCCCGCCCGCCGCCGGCATTCTGCGATGCCGGGTGGGGGCGACCCTGAACGCCCGCGATCTGGCGCGGTGGGTTGGGGTCGCGCATGGGCGGAGGCGGTGCCCCGTGGGGGCGACCCTGAACGCCCGCGATCCGGCGCGGTGGGTTGGGGTGGCCTACGGGCGGCGGTGGAGCGGGCGTCTGTGAGGGAGCGTCAGCCGCGGGTGCTGCTGCGTCTCCCATCTCAGGAGCCGGCGTCTGCACCTGAGCATCTCGCGGCGGGGCAGAGGTGGGCACGGCAGCCTGGGACACCCCTGGCGTGGTCGCGGGCGCCTCGGGGCCAAGCGGGCTTGCACGCACAGCGATGAAACCGGCGAGCACCACCGCGATTGCCGCGATGAGGCTCAGGCCGATGACATGCCGCTTCGGCATTTCGGAATTACGATCTGGGGAGGCCATGCGGCACCGATGCAAGCAGAGGCCCGTGGGGTCTACTTGCGGGGGAGGTATGGAAGTCCTTAGGGGAACGTAATGCTTACGTGTCCCCTAGGTGCAGAGGTTCGAGCCCATCACTCCCACGCACATCTTGAATGGGTCAAGTTGCACGTCGGCGCTGATGCTCACCCCGAAGCTGTGCCAACTGCCCCAGCTCCACTTCCACGGCTCGTACCAGGGGCTTGCGTCCCAGGTCTGGATATCCACGTTGGCCCCTGCCGTTGCAGTGAGGCTGCCGT
>CANJMX010000160.1 GCA_947475125.1 Actinomycetota bacterium | reverse complement strand
GGGCAAGCGCTACAACCGCGAGACCCTCGACGTGTACTACAAGGGCAAGACCATCCACGACGTGCTGGACATGAGCGTTGAGGAGGCCGTGGAGTTCTTCGCCCCCGTCGAGCGCTTGCGCCGTCGCCTGCAGACGCTGCACGACGTGGGGCTCGATTACATCCGCCTGGGGCAGCCGGCCACAACGCTGTCGGGCGGTGAGGCCCAGCGTGTGAAGCTGGCCACCGAACTGGCCAAGGTCGCCACGGGACGCACCATGTACGTGCTCGACGAGCCCACCACGGGGCTGCACTTCGCCGACATCGAGAAGCTGCTGGAGGTACTGCAGCGGCTGGTGGACTCAGGCAACACAGTGCTGGTGATCGAGCACAACCTCGACGTGATCCGTGCAGCCGACTGGATTGTGGATCTGGGGCCTGAGGGCGGGGATGCGGGCGGGCAGATCATCGCCACCGGCACTCCCGAGCAGGTGGCCGCGGTGGCGCAGTCCCACACGGGGGAGTTCCTGAAGAGTGTGCTGGTGCCGAAGACGCCATCGAAGCGGCGGAAGAAGGCAACTGCCCGCTCGTAGGTATCGCCGCTGCGCATGTCACGGGCAGGAGGAGCGGGGAAGACGGGGAGCGACACTGCGGCGTGGTGCCCCGAGGCGCACCGCGCCGAAGTTGGGCTACGGTGACTGCGACCCCCTCACATCCCCTTCCATGGGTGCGCGCGAGCGCTGGATCCCAGAAAAGGCATTTGCCCCGTGAACCCTCGCACCGTCATCGGTTGTGTGTGCATTGCCCTTGTGTTGTTTGTCGGGGCTCAGGCCCTGTTTGCTGCCCCTCCCCCTGGGGTCGGTTGGGCCACCCATGCTGGCGGCACGGAAGAGGACTTTGGCTACGGCGTCTCCGCCCTGTCTGATGGCTCATCCATCGTGACCGGGATGTTCTTTGGCACCGCAACCTTTGGAAGCACCACCCTTACCAATGCGGAAAGCTATGACGTGTTCACCGCAAAGGTGAGTGCAGATGGCACCTGGGCCTGGGCGACCAAGGCCGGTGGCACGGGGGAGGACAGTGGCACCGCCATCTCCGCCTTGTCTGATGGCTCATCCATCGTGACCGGGTCCTTCGAGGGCATCGCAACTTTCGGAAGCACCACCCTCACCAGTGCGGGGAACGATGACGTGTTCATCGCAAAGATGAATGCAGATGGCACCTGGGCTTGGGCCATCCGGGCTGGTGGTGGGGGGGATGACCTTGGTTACGGCGTCTCCGCCCTGCCTGATGGCTCATCCATTGTGACCGGGTACTTCCGTGGCACCGCATTCTTTGGAAACACACTCTTCGCCAGCCTCCTTGGAAGCCCTGACGTGTTCATAGCGAAGGTCAACGCAGATGGGACCTGGGCCTGGGCCAGAAAGAGCGGTGGCACAGGTCTTGACACTGGGCGCGCCTTGTCTGCCGTCCCTGATGGTGATGGCTCATCCATCGTGACGGGGAGCTTCGAGGGGACCCCAAGCTTTGGAAGCATCAGGCTCGGCAATGCGGGGTACACCGATGTGTTCACCGGAAGACTGAATGCAGGTGGCACGTGGGTGTGGGTCACCACGGCCGGGGGCGGGAGCAATGATCAGGGCAACGCCATCTCCGCCCTGCCTGACGGCTCATCCATCGTGACCGGGAGCTTTTCTGGCACCGCAACCTTTGGAGGTACCCCCCTCACCAGTGCGGGGAACGATGACGTGTTCACCGCAAGGTTGAACGCAGATGGCACGTGGGCCTGGGCCACAAAGGCCGGTGGTGCGGGTTATGACTATGGGCGCGGCATCTCCACCCTGCCTGATGGTTCATCCATCGTGACCGGGAGCTTTTCTGGCACCGCAACCTTTGGAAGCACCACCCTCATCAGTGCGGGGAACGATGACGTGTTCACCGCAAAGATGAACGCAGATGGCACCTGGGCCTGGGCCACCAAGGCTGGCGGCGGGGGGGGTGACCAAGGCTTCGGCATCTCAGCACTGCCTGATGGCTCATACATCGCGACCGGGAACTTCAGGGACACCGCAGCCTTTGGAAGCACGACCGTCACGAGTGGCGCGAACAGCCAATGTAGCCCCGGCGTGGAGCTCGTGGAGTCCTGCGCTGACGTGTTCGTCGCCCGTTACGTCGATGCCCCTGAGCCCCCCGCCGCCCCAACAGCGGATGCCGGTGACGCATCGGTAACAGTGACCCTCACCCCGTTGGCGGTTGGATTGGTCACCTCCTACACCGTGATCTCGTCCCCGGGTGGGCAGACCTGCACGGTTGTCGCCCCTCTCACAAGCTGCATCGTCGGCGGCCTCACCAACGGCACCAGCTACACCTTCACCGCCACCGCCACCAACGGCGGGGGTACCTCTGAATCCTCGAGCCCATCCAGCAGCGTCATTCCGATGACCGCGGCAGCAGCACCAACGAGCCTGGTCGCCACAGCACACGACCAGTCGATCGACATCGCGTTCACGGCGGGTTCAGATGGCGGCTCACCAATCAGCAACTACAAGTACCGTCTGGGCGGCACCGGCGCCTGGATCGCATTCGCCCCCGCGCAGACAACCAGCCCGGTCACGGTCAGTGGCCTCACCAACGGCACTGCCTACACCATCGAGCTGCTCGCGATCACCGACTACGTCAGCCCCGGCGCTGAATCAACCGTAACGGCAAGCGTCACGCCCCAGCCGCCGGCGCCCAATACGCCGGCCCAGCCAACCGCCGCCGCCGGCGACGCCCAGGCCACAGTCACTGTTGCACCGGGCGCGGGCGTCGGCGGCACACCCACCTCGTACCTGGTCACCACGGTTGAGGACAACTCCAAGACCTGCACGGTTGTCGCCCCTCTCACAAGCTGCACCGTGAGTGGCCTCACCAACGGCACCAGCTACACCTTCACGGCCACCGCCACCAACGCCGGGGGTACCGGCCCCGCCTCGGAGGGGTCGGGTGCCGTCACCCCGGCAGCGGCACCCGGCCCGGCACTCGACCCGGCACCGGGCCCGGTACCCGACCCGACACCCGCTCTGGCGCCCGCCTTGGCACCCATCACGGCATTCGAAGCAAGTCCCACACTCGCGCCCTTAGGCGCACCCATTGCAGGGGCAACCAAGGTGGCCGTCACAGGCAAGGTGCAGTGTGTGGCAACGGCATGCGTGACCACCGGTGCCGTCCCAAGAGGGGCCACACGCATCACCCAGCGGGCAACCTCACGCCCGGCTGGACACTCTGCCGCTGGTACATGCACCGTCCGGCGCATCAGCACAAAGCGCGCCTATTCATGCACCGTGCATCTGAGCCGGGGGACCTGGGTGATCACGACCACCGCACGTACGCAGTCATCGGCGATGGCGCACTTCAGTAAGCGGGTCCAAGTGGCACCGCGCAAGGCAGCCGTTACGGGGTAGCGGTTGCCGAATGGTCGCACCGGTTGCGCGAAAATCGATGGCGCGGAGTCCCCAGGGGTAGGCATTGACCACTCGGGGGCGTTCGCGTTCGGAGCCGCTGGGGAAATGACACCTAGGGGCGTGCAAGGGCAGCGGTGAACGCACCGAGTGCAGTCGCAAGCCTGC
>CANJMX010000159.1 GCA_947475125.1 Actinomycetota bacterium | reverse complement strand
CCACGACCGCCACGGCAAAGACCCAGTTGATCCACTGGCCTTCAAATCCGAGGGCGACCGCCACGGTCACCATGTTGAGCCCGGAGCTCACCTTTCCGGCGAGATCGATGCGCATTCCCACTCCCGCACGCGCCAGCAGCGCAAAGGCCACCATTGCACCAATATCGCGCACGAGGATGATCGTTGGACCGGGCCAGTCGAAGCGGCCCATTGCCATCACACCGATCAAACCCACCGCCATGAGGAGGCGGTCGGCCAACGGGTCAGCGATGCGCCCGAAAGTCGTCTGGGCATTCAGCGCGCGGGCGAGGAAGCCGTCCACGAGATCGGAGAACGCCAAAATTGCGAACAGAATTCCGGCCGCGAGATAGGTGGGGCCGTCGGCCTGCAGCACCATGACCAGAAGCACCGGCAGGCCCGCCAGGCGGGCGATGGTGATCGCATTTGGAAGCCAACGCAGCCGCCGACGCATCACACTCACTTCTGCTCCGAAAAATCGGGGCGAGAGGATTTGAACCTCCGACCGCCCGGCCCCCAGCCGGGTGCGCTACCAGACTGCGCCACGCCCCGAAGCGACGCCGACAATAGCATGGGGGTCGCTGGCCTCAGGCGCTCTGGAGGTCGTGCCAGAGCGTGCGTATTGCGTGGGCTGCACCGTCCAGGCCTACTTCGGTCTTCTGCTGCCCGGCGCGTAGTTGCACCTCAAGCGGGCCGTCCGGAAGTGTCCTCTTCCCCACCGTGATCCGAATGGGGCAGCCGAGGAGATCGGCCTCGACAAACTTCTGGCCCGGCGACATCCCCGCGCGGTCGTCCAGTAGTACGTCGAGGCCGAGATCCGACAGTTCAGCCCAGAGGCCCACGGCATATTCGGACTGCTCACTCTCTGCGTCGCCGATCAGCACGATGTGCACATCGAACGGAGCGATGCCGACTGGCCAGATGATGCCGCCGTCATCATGGCCCTGCTCGATGGCCGCCATTGCCACGCGCGCGGGCCCGATTCCATACGAGCCCATCACGATCACCTGCTCTTTGCCGTGCTCATCAAGGTAGGTGGCACCGAGGGGCTCGGAGTACTTGATGCCGAGCTTAAAGATGTTGCCGATCTCAATCACCGGCACCAGCTCAACGGGGCCGTCGCCGTTCACCGACTGTTCGCCGTCCAGCACGCTGCGGATATCAGCGGTCTCGGCCTGGAAGTCCCGGCCGAGCACCACACCGCGAAGGTGAAAGCCGTCACGGTTCGCTCCGGTCACGTAATGGCCGACCTCGAGACTGGAGTCAGCGATGACGCGCACGCTGTCGCTGACGCCGATCGGGCCGAGGGACCCGGGGTCCGCCCCAAACCACTCCCTGATCTCCTCGGGGCGCGCCGCGCGATGGTTGCCGATGAGATGCGCGATCTTCTTCTCGTGGACATGGTGCTCGCCGCGCACGATGGCCAGCACCGGGCCGTCGTCGCTCACCAACACCACGCTCTTGGCGAGCCGGGCGGCGGGCAGCGTGGTGAACGCTGCGAGCCCCTCGATGCTTCCGATACCGGGGGTCGCGAACTCCTCGGGTGCTGCTGGCGTGTCGCCGAAGTCGGGGTCGGCGGCGATCGAGACCGCGAGTTCGACATTGGCCGCGTACGAGCCCGAGGCCGTGCGCGCAACCACGTCTTCGCCAGCCGGGCTTGGCGCCATGTACTCGTGGGCGCCACTGCCGCCCATCATCCCGACGTCACTCTCCACCCTGTACCACGTGATGCCGCAGCGATCGAAGATGCGCGCGTATGCCTCGGAGTGAGCGGCGTATGACCGCTCCAGCCCCTCGGCGTCGGCGTCAAACGAGTAGGAGTCCTTCATCGTGAACTCGCGAACCCGCAGCATGCCGCTCTTGGGGCGGGGCTCATCGCGAAGCTTGGTCTGGATCTGGTACCACGACTGCGGTAGGTCACGGTAGGAGCGCATCTCACGGGCGGCGTGCCAGGTGACGATCTCCTCGTGGGTCATGCCGAGCACCATCTTCCGGCCACCGCGATCTTCGAGCCGGAACTGCTCAGAGAGTCCGTAGCGACCAGTGGTCTCCCAGATCTCGGCCGGGTGCAGCACGGGCATGAGGATCTCCTGTGCGCCGATGCGGTCCATCTCCTCGCGGATGATGGCCTCCACCTTTGCGACCACCCGAAGCCCGATGGGCGTCAGGGTGTAAAGACCCGCCGCGAGCTGGCGCACAAGGCCCGCGCGCACCGACAACTTGTGACTGACAGCCTCGGCATCGGCGGGATCGTCACGCACCGTGGGCCAGAAACGCCCCTCAAGCCGCCACGAGTTCCCGTGGGGGGCCGCAGGCATACGCCAGGTGTCGTCCGTGCTCAAGAGGCCCCTTTCGCGGGCTCGTAATGCTCATCTACATACCGCTCGACCATCGCGATGAAGTCGGCGGCAAGGTTGGGTCCTTCGAGGGTGGTCACCTTCTCGCCATCAACGTACACCGGCGCGCGCGGCTCCTCGCCGGTTCCCGGAAGGCTGATGCCGATGTCGGCTGCCCGACTCTCCCCCGGGCCGTTGACGATGCACCCCATCACCGCAACGTGAAGATTCTCAACGCCCGGACGGTCCACCCGCCACACATTCATCCGGGCGTCCAGGTGCCCCTGAATTGACTGAGCAAGCTCCTGAAACACGCTGGAGGTGGTGCGCCCGCAGCCCGGGCAGGCGGTGACGTCGGGACGGAAACTGCGGAGGCCGAGACTCTGCAGGATGTCGAGACAAGCGCTCACCTCAAGCGTCCGGTCGCCCCCGGGCTCGGGAGTGAGGCTCGCCCGGATGGTGTCCCCGATGCCCGCCTCCAGCAACACCGACAGCGCGGCGGTGGTGGCGATGATGCCCTTCGATCCCATGCCCGCCTCGGTGAGCCCAAGATGCAGCGGGTAATCCGACTGCGCCGCGAGTGCGCGGTACACGGCCACCATGTCGGGCAGCCGACTCACCTTGCACGACACCACAATGCGGTCATGCGGAAGCCCGATCTCCTCGGCAGCCAGAGCGGAGTCGAGCGCGCTTCGCACCATGGCGTCGCGCAGCACATCGCCCCCTGCCATCGGCTCCGGCAGGGCTGCGTTTTGCTCCATCAGGGCATCCATCAGTTCCGGGTCAAGGGAGCCGGCGTTGACCCCAATGCGAATGGGCTTGCCGTGCTCAATCGCGGCCTCAATCATGGTTGCGAAGTTGCGGTCGTGACGCGCCCCTCTCCCCACGTTTCCGGGGTTGATCCGGAACTTCGCCAGCGCCTGTGCGGTCTCTGGAAACTCCTGGAGCAGTGTGTGTCCGTTGAAGTGGAAGTCGCCCACGATGGGCACCTCGACGCCATGTACGTCGCGAAGGCGCGCCACGATTTCCGGCACCTGTGCCGCCGCATCTCGGTTGTTCACGGTAATGCGCACGATCTCCGATCCGGCGTGCGCCAGCTCGGCAATCTGCAGCGCCGTACCCACGGCGTCTTTCGTATCGGTGTTCGTCATCGACTGCACAACCACCGGAGCGTCGCCACCAATGACGACGTCGCCCACATGGCACTGCACGCTTGCTCGACGCGGGCTACTCACGGGGCGGGAGTCTATCCCGCT
>CANJMX010000158.1 GCA_947475125.1 Actinomycetota bacterium | reverse complement strand
GGCGACCCGGCCAGGCTTGAGCAGGCGCTGTTGATCCTGCTCGACAACGCCGCCCGCCACACCCCGGCCGGGGGCACCATCACGGTGCGGGCTCGTGTGACCGGCGCCGATGCCGTGCTGCAGGTGACTGACGACGGCGAAGGCATTCCGCCCGAGGCGCTCGGCAGCGTGTTCGACCGCTTCTACCGTGCCGACCCATCACGCGAGGCGGGCGAGCGCACCGGTGCCGGGCTTGGCCTGGCGATCGCCCGCGGCATCGTGCAGGCGCACGGCGGGGACATTGACGTAACGTCCCAACCCGGCCAGGGCGCCTGCTTCACCATCCGCCTCCCACGCGACCCCCGATAGGCTCATCAGATGACACGTGGAGTCGCAATAGTCACAGGGGCCGGACGCGGTGTGGGCCGTGCAACGGCCGAGCGCCTGGCGCGTGGTGGATACGTAGTGGTCACCGGGGTCCGTGATCTCGATCGTGCCCGCGAGGAGTACGGCAAGCAGCCGGGCATCCAACTGGTGCAACTGGACGTGACGAACCCCGCGCACATTGCCGATGCGGTGGCGCTGGCCCACGACTTCGCCGATGGGCCAATCGACCTGCTGGTGAACAACGCCGGCTACGCGATGATGGGCGCGCAGGAGAATGGCGATCTGGTCGCAGCCCGCGAGATGTTTGAGACCAACCTTTGGGGCGCGGCGGCCATGGTGCAGGCCGTGGTGCCCGCGATGCGCGAGGCCGGTCGGGGAACGGTGGTGACCGTGTCGTCTATCGGCGCGCGTCTCACCAACCCGCTTGTGGGCTTTTACCACGCGTCGAAGTACGCCCTGAACGCGCTGTCGGAGGCCCTCTCGATGGAGGTTGGCCACTTCGGGGTGCGGGTGATCATGATCGAGCCGGGGATGATCGCCACCGACTTCCCCAAGGCCACGGTGCTCACGGGCAACGTCACCGACCCCGACTCTCCATACGCCCCGCTGTTCGGCGATCTGCGGGCCGGGTTTGGTGCCTGGCGCGAGCGCGACGACGCAAGCACGGCGGAGTCGTGCGCCGAGGTCATCTGGAACGCCGTCAACGACCCGCACGCACCCATTCGTATTGTGGTGGGTGACGACGCCGCCGAGCTCGACCGTGCAGTGCGCGAGTCGGCCGACGACCATGAGTTTCAGGAGCGCCTGCGCGGATTCCTGAAACTCGACTGGCCACCCGCTCCGCCAGCAGCATGACCCTGCGGGTGGTCGTGGCACCCGCGCCGTTCAAGTCGGCGCTCGGCCCCGCGGATGCGGCAACGGCCATCGCCAGTGGGGTGCGCCAGGCGGGGCACGAGGCCATTGAGGTGCCGGTGGCTGATGGCGGTGAGGGCACGATGGAAGCCCTGGTCGCCGCGGCCGGCGGCAGGGTCGTGCAGGCTGCGGCCAGAGATCCACTCGGCAGGCCCATCACCGCCGCGTTCGGCCTTCTGCCTGATGGCACGGCCGTGGTGGAACTCGCGCAGGCCTCTGGGTACGAGCGGTTGGCCGATGCCGAACGCGACCCCGAGGCCACCAGCACCCTCGGCACTGGCGATCTCATCCGGGCGGCGCTCGACGAGGGGGCCACACGCATTGTTGTGGGCGTGGGTGGCAGCGCAACCACCGATGGCGGCATGGGTATCGCCATTGCACTCGGTGCGCGCATGCTCGATGCGCATGGCACGGACCTGGCCGGAACTGGCGCCGACCTCGCCCGGGTGGCATCCATTGACGTGTCCGGCCTCGACCCCCGGCTGGCACATGTGTCGATTGAGGTCGCCTGTGATGTGGCCAGCCCGCTGGTGGGTGAGGAGGGGGCCGCTCATGTATTCGGGCCTCAGAAGGGCGCATCACCCGAGGCGGTGTTGCGCTTGGACGCCGGCCTCCTCAGTCTGGCCACGGTGCTCGCGGCGCAGGGCCTGCCCGGCATTGCCCACATGGCCCGCGCCGGTGCGGCTGGCGGTGCGGCCGGTGGCATGGCCGCCATGCTCGGCGCCGATCTGATTGATGGCGGCGCCCTGGTGATCCATGCAGCCGGCCTGGTGGCGACGCTCCAGGGCGCAGACCTGTGCATCACCGGCGAGGGGCGCTTGGATGTCCAGACGCGTACGGGCAAGGCGCCCGCAGCGGTGGCGGCTGCCTGTGTGTCGGTGGGCGTGCCGTGCGTGGGCCTCTTCGGCCAGGTGGATGTGTCCCCGGAGGTCGCCCGTGAAATGGGGTTCGTGTCGTCCATCACCATTGGACGTACTGCCCGTGCCCTGCCCGACGCACTGGCCGCGACGGCTGACGATCTGACCGCAGCCTCGGCCATGCTCGTTGCGGAATGGTCGCCCGTTCGCGGCTGAGTCGCCCACGCTGCTACCTTCCCCGCCGTGGCAGGCAACCTCAAGGGTCTGGTGCTGTCCGGCGGAGCCGGGACGCGACTTCGTCCAATCACCCACACCTCGGCCAAGCAGTTGGTGCCCGTGGCCAACAAGCCCGTGCTCTTCTACGGGCTCGAGGCGCTGCGCGATGCCGGCATCCGCGAGGTGGGCATCATCATCGGCGACACGGGCGATGAGATCCGCGCAGCGGTGGGCGATGGCTCGGCACTCGGTATCGAGGTCACCTTCATCCCGCAGTCGGCCCCGCTGGGGCTGGCACACGCAGTGCTCACCGCAGAGGAGTTTCTGGGTGATGACGACTTCGTCATGTACCTGGGCGACAACCTGCTGCGCGACGGCATCACTCCGCTTGTGGACCGGTTCCGCGAGTCCGAGCCCGACGCCATGATCCTGCTGCAGCAGGTGCCCGACCCCGAGAGTTACGGGGTGGCGGTGCTGGACGGTGACCGGGTGGTGACCCTGGAGGAGAAGCCCGCGCAGCCCAAGAGCGATCTCGCGCTGGTGGGCGTGTACATGTTTACGCCGGCAATTCTCGATGCGGCCAAGGCGATTGAGCCCTCGCCCCGCGGCGAGCTGGAGATCACCGACGCCATTCAGTACCTCATCGATCAGGGCAAGCGGGTTGAGCCCCACGTGGTGACCGGCTGGTGGAAGGACACCGGCAAGGTGGAGGACATGCTGGAGGCCAACCGCCTCGTCCTCGACGTCATCGAGCCCTCAATGGAGGGTGAGCTGGTGAACAGCAACATCGAGGGCCGGGTGGTCATCCAGAAGGGTGCACGCCTGGTCAACTCGCATGTGCGTGGCCCTGCGGTGATCGGGCAGGACGCCATCATCGAGGATTCGTACGTGGGCCCGTATTCGTCCATCTCCACCGGCTGCGTGGTGCGCCGGGCCGAGATCGAGCACTCAATCCTGCTGGAGCGCGTGCATCTTGAGGATCTGGACGCGCGGGTGGAGAGCAGCCTCATCGGCCGAGATGTGACCATTTCCCGTACCGACGCCAAGCCCCGGGCCTACCGGTTTGTGCTGGGCGACTCGTCGGTTATCGGCCTCACCTGATCGAGCACGCGTGAAGGCGCTGGTCATCGGACACCGGGGAATGCTCGGCACCGACCTCATGGCCCACCTGGCCGATGTGGGAATCCACGCCACGGGTCTCGACCTGCCCGACATCGACATCACCGACCGCCGGGCGACCATTCGTGCCGTGAGCGAGGCCGCACCCGACGTGGTGTTCCACCTTGC
>CANJMX010000157.1 GCA_947475125.1 Actinomycetota bacterium | reverse complement strand
GTAATGGCCGAGCTGGCCGAGGAGTACTCCGACCACATCCTGCACATCACCACCCGTCAGGACGTGCAGCTGCATTACGTGCACATTGAGGACATGCCCACCGTCATGCGTCGTCTTGCCGCCGTGGGCATGACCACGCGTGAGGCCTGCGGCAACGGCGTGCGCAACCTCACCGCGTGCCCGCTGTCGGGCGTGTGCCGTACCGAGGCGTTCGACGTCACTCCGCACTCCGAGGCCCTCTTCCGCTTTCTGCTCGGACACCCCGACTGCCAGGACTTCGGGCGCAAGTTCAAGATCGCATTCTCGGGGTGCGCCGACGAGGCCTGCGGCCTGGTGATGATGCATGACCTGGGCGCAATCGCCCGCACCGACATGGTGGACGGCGAGCCCGTGCACTCATTCGACGTGTACGTGGGCGGAGGCCTCGGCACCACGCCGCACCAGGCGAAGCTGCTGGCCGATCGTGTGCCGCTTGGCGAGCTATTGCCCATCACGCAGGCGGTGGCCCGTGTGTTCGCCCGCCTGGGCGAGAAACTGAACCGCAACCGGGCGCGCATCAAGTTTCTGGTGGCCGGAACCGGTATCGAGGAGTTCCAGCGTCTGGTGCGCGAGGAGCGCGAGATCCTTCCGTACGACGAGCGCTGGACCGCGCATCTGGAAGACGGCCTCGCCCCCGAGGTTCCCTCACGCTCGCTGGATGGCGTTGGCGAGGAGGACGGCACCGATGCGGCGTTCGTCACATGGCGCGACACCAACGCATACCTACAGCGCCAGGATGGCTACGCCGTGGTGACGGTGCCGCTGCCGCTCGGCGACATCTCATCGCATCAGTCGCGCCTTCTGGCCGACATCGCCAGGCGCTTCGTGGGCGACACCATCCGCACCACCGTGGAGCAGAACATCGTGTTCCGCTGGGTGCGCCTTGAAGACCTTCGCGACCTGTACGCGGCCCTTGGAGAGATCGGCATGGCCGATGCTGTGGCCGAGACCATCGTTGACGTCACGTCGTGCCCCGGCACCGACACGTGCAAGCTCGGCATCTCCGCCTCGCGTGGCCTCGCCGGCGAACTGCGCGAGCAGCTGGGTGCAAAGCAGACCGAACTCGACGAGGCCGTGCGCGGGCTTCGCATCAAGGTGAGCGGATGCTTTAACTCGTGCGGCCAGCATCACGTGGCCGACATCGGGTTCTTCGGCAACAGCCGTAAGTCGGGTGGCCGCGTGGTGCCCCACTTCCAGGTGGTGCTCGGTGGCCAGTGGCAGCACAACGGCGGCTCGTACGGGCTCGCAGTGGGCGCCATTCCCAGCAAGCGCATCCCTGAAGTGGTTGACCGCATCACCGACCGGTTCGTGGCCGAGCGTGAGCCGGGCGAGACGTTCCTCGACTGGACCGGCCGCACCGGCCGCAAGGGTCTTGCGGCCATCATCGCCGACCTGAAGGCGATCCCCTCGTATGAGGAGGAGCCCGGGCTGTTCAGCGACTGGGGCAACCCGCGTGAGTTCAGCATCGGTGACATCGGCATCGGTGAGTGCGCCGGCGAGGTCATCTCGTCGACCGACCTTGAGTTGTCCTTTGCCGAGAGCATTGCCTTTGAGGCGCAGGTCGCCCTGGAGGATGGCGACGTGGCCAAGGCCGACGAGCGCGCGTACCGCGCCATGATCACCGCCGCGCGCGCCATCGTGCGCACCGAACTGCCGGACGTGCCGGAGGATGACGACGTAATCGTGGGTGAGTTCGACACCCGCTTCGTTGAGACCAACCGGTTCCGCGACCGATTTGCGCACTCGAAGTTCGCACGACCGCTGCTTGAGCGCCACGCATCCGGTGAGGCCGCCGCCAACGAGGAGGCCGCCCGGTCTCTCGTGGAAGAGGCCCAGCTGTTTATCGATGCGGCCCACGCGTTTCAGATCCGCGAGGCCGGCGCAACGTCGGCCACGCAGTAATCCACGGCATCCGGAGAAGAGACGATATGAACCCACAGCGCATCGCCGTGAAGCTGTACCTCGAGGAGCCAGCGGCCCTCGACCCCGAGGAGCTCGTGCCCGTGTTCCACCGGTTTATCCGGGAGGACGTGGTCACCGGTGTGCCCATTGACGTGGCCCGCTACGGCCACGTAAGCGATGGTCCGGGGATCATGATCATCGGGAGCCTGAAGGATCACGCCCTCGATCTGGGCGGCGGCCGTGCCGGGCTGTCGACCACCCTCAAGCGCGGCGCCGACGGTACCGTGGCGAGCCGTGTGCACGAACTGGTGCAGGACGTCGCACGCCTGTCGGTCGACCTGCAGGCAGATCCCGATCTGGGGTCGCGTGCCCGTGTGGGCACTGGCGAGATCCTCATCACCATCCTCGACCGCTACGAGGCGCCCAACGACGACGCCACCCTGCTGAAGGTCGATCCGGCCATCCGCGAGGTCATCACCGCGCTCAGCGAAGCCGGTGGTGCGGCTGCCGTCACCGTCGAGCGGGCGGGTGAGTCGCGTGACCCATTCGCCGTGCGCGTGCTGCTCGACCAGCCGCGGCCGCTTATCCAATGGGCCGAGGGCGTGGAAGCCGCCTCGGTCTAGGGGAACCTCGGGGAGGCGGCCTTACAGGCCGCTCATACGACGCACACGTCGGGCACCAATGGTGGGCCGATTCTTCACGGACTTAAGAAGGACCCCCAAGGAGGACTCCCGTGAAGAAGGCCCGGCTCGCCGGTGCGGTTCTTGCCGCACTCATCGGCGCAGCGACTGTTCCCGCACTTGCCATGGCGCATGGATCGATGTCCGATCCTCCGTCGCGCCTGCATGGATGCGCGTTCAGCCACAAGGATGATCCCGCCTGCGTGGCGGCGTTCACCGCGAACCCACAGGCGGTGTACGACTGGATGGAGCTGAACATCAGCGCCGCAGCTGACCAGCATCAGGCGCTCATCCCCGACGGGCAGCTGTGCAGCGCGGGTCGCGCGAAGTACGGCGCATTCGACGTGGCGCGCGCCTGGCCGGTGACCGACATCGCTCCGGGTGCCGACGGCAAGTACAGCTTCACGTGGACCTCGTCCGCCCCACATGCGACCAAGTACTACCGCCTCTACCTGGCAAAGGCGTCGTACGACCCGTCGCAGCCGCTCAGGTGGGCAGACCTGGAGCAGGTGTACGACTCGGGCGTCATCCCGGCCGCCGCCACCAACACATTCAAGGTGGCCCTGCCTGCTCGCACCGGCCGCCAGGTGCTCTACACCGTGTGGCAGCGGAGCGACTCCCTCGAGGCGTTCTACGCGTGCAATGACATCCGCGAAGTCGCATCGGGTGGCACCACCCCCGCGCCAACTCCCACACCGACGCCGACTCCCACACCGACCCCAACACCGACGCCCACGCCGACTCCCACACCGACGCCGTCGCCCACGGGCAAGCGGGTGGTGGCGTACTTCCCATCCTGGGGTGTGTACGAGCGCAACTACAACGTGAGCGACATCCCGGCGAAGGGCGTGACGCACATCAACTATGCGTTCTCCAACGTTCAGGGCGGCAAGTGCGAACTAGGCGACCCGTACGCCGACATCGACAAGTCCTATCCCGGCGACACCTGGGATGCCGGTGCGCTTCGCGGCTCCTTCAACCAGCTGCGCAAGCTGAAGGCCGCCAATCCCGGTCTTCGCGCCATGATCAGTGTGGG
>CANJMX010000156.1 GCA_947475125.1 Actinomycetota bacterium | reverse complement strand
GCGGCGCAGGCGGCGTGCTTCGCGATGGCATTCACGGCGATCCTCGGGCGAGAGGGTCAGCACCCGGAGCGGCTTGACGTGGGCGCCACGATCTCGCTCAACCCCGTCGACAGCGGCGGGTTTCGCGTCACCGACTCGGCCATCACGGTCACCGGTCACGTGGGCGGCATTGATCAGGAGACGTTCACAGCACTGGCCGAGGAGGCGCGCGACGGTTGCCCGGTATCGGCGGCCTTCCACGGCAATGTGGCCATCACGGTGAAGGCCACGCTCATCCCCCGCTAAAGGGGGCACCCCGGGGCGGGGCGAACTGGGCTCCATGCGCGCGCTCGTACGATGGATCGGCACAGAACTCGCCACCTGGCTCATCGCCGGGGCGGTGCTGGTGGTGCTGCTCTCGCTCGCCATGCCCTGGCCGGCTGCGACCGCCGTGGGTGGGGGCATCACTGTGGCCGTCGCCATTGCCTCGTGGGTGCGCCGAAGCCGCCAGCGCATGGCCCGGCACCGCACCCTCGATGCAATCGACGATATGACGGGCGAGGAGTTTGAGGACTGGCTCGCCGTGCTATTTCGCCGCGCGGGTTGGCACGTGCGCCATACCGCGACCACCGGGGACTTCGGTGCCGATCTTGTGATCTCCCGAGACGGCGGGGACATGGTGGTGCAGGCCAAGCGCCAGGCCCGGCCGGTGGGCGTGGCGGCCGTGCAGCAGGCGGCGGCGGCGCGCCCGCACTACGACACCGACGGCGCCATGGTGGTGACCAATGCCGGGTTCACCGCCCAGGCGATCACCCTTGCCGGGAGCGCCGACGTGGAACTGTGGGACCGCGACGACATCGCCCGGGAGCTCATCGACGCCCGCCGGGGCGCCCCGCGAACCCCATAGCGACGATGGCAACGGCCAAGGAATGGTCAACCCCCGACAGTTCAACTTGCATCGGTGTCCGTGTTCTGCCTTACTCACTCAACCTTCCGCACGAGGACAGGAGACGAGATGGCCGCAATGACTGCAGAGACCCCGACGCACCCCGGTTCGCTTGACCGGATGCGTGACCGCGCAATCTCCGACTATCTCGCGGTATCGCGCAACGCGGGCGTGTACTCGAGCACCGCCGACTACCTGGCCGCCGAAGAGCGCGCCTGGGAGCGCGTTGAGGCCGCAATGAAGCGCAGCAAGCGCGTGGCCGACTCCGCCCTCGCCTAGCAACACCCTCAGCATCTGAGGTACAACGGCCCCGTCCCCGCGATCATGCGGGGGCGGGGCCGTTGTCGTTCCGGGGCTTGTGACAAGACCGACAAGCGCCCTGGGCGCCGCCGGGCCTTGTGTTGTCGTCGGGTTGACGTAAACTCTCCCGTGATATGACGTCAGTTCGACGCAAATTCACCACGGACCCCTCCCCGGCCATCGTCGTCGGTGGCGGGCTCGCGGGTATGTTCACCGCCCTGCGTATCGCCGCACACCGTGACGTGGTGCTGGTGACCAAGGGCGCCATCGGTGAGGGCAGCACTGCCTGGGCCCAGGGTGGGATCGCCGCGGCCGTGGGGGCCGACGACACGGTGGCTGCCCATGTGCTGGATACCCTCGAGGCCGGGGCAGGCCTGGTTGACCCGGACGTGGCCCGTGCGGTGTGTAGCGACGGGCCCGCGCGCATCGCCGATCTGGCCGCACTGGGCGTGACATTCGATCGTGCCGGCGATCACCTGGCGCTCGCGCGCGAGGGGGCCCACTCGCGCTCGCGTGTGGTGCACGCCGGCGGTGATGCGACAGGACGCCACATCGCCGGTGCACTGGTGGCCGCGGTCCGGGCCGAGCCACGCATTCGCGTCGCCGACCGCACCCGGGTCCTCGACCTCCTCACTGACGATCGCGGCATTCGCGGGGTCACACTCCGTGGCCCGGCCGGCGACGAGGGCCTGTGTACCCGTGTGGTCGTACTCGCCACTGGCGGGGCTGGTCACATGTTCAGCCGCACCACCAACCCGCTGGGTGCGACGGGTGATGGGCCCGCACTCGCCCGCCGGGCCGGGGCCGCATTGGCCGACATGGAGATGGTGCAGTTCCACCCCACCGCGCTCGCCGTGGGTGCGAGCCCGCTCCCCCTGGTGAGCGAGGCGGTGCGCGGTGCCGGTGGTGTGCTGCGCGACGTGCATGGCCGCGCCGTGATGGACGGCGTGCACCCCATGGGTGATCTGGGCCCACGCGATGTCGTGGCCCGCGAGGTATGGCGCCGCGCCCGCGACACCGGCGCCGATGTGGTGATGGATCTCAGCCACTTGGACCCCCGCAAGGTGCACGCCCGCTTTCCCGCCGTCGCGGCGTTGTGCGCCGCACACGGCATCGACCTGGCGCATGACCCGGTGCCGGTGACTCCCGCGGCGCACTACGCCATGGGTGGGGTCCTCACCGACCTGGCGGGGCGCAGCACGGTTCCCGGCCTGTGGGCGGTGGGCGAGTGCGCGGCCACTGGCCTGCACGGGGCGAACCGTCTGGCATCCAACAGCCTGCTCGAGGCCGTGGCACTGGCCGAGCGGGCTGCCGCCGACGTCGTGGCGGGCGGCGGCCCCGCGCCCGGCCCGCGTGCTGAGCCGATCGCGGCAATCACCGGTCATGCCGATGCAGAGCGCGTACGCAATGAGGTAGGCCTGCTCATGTGGCACGGCTGTGGCCTGGAGCGCGACGCCCGTGAGCTCGGCAACACGCTCGATGCCCTCGACGCGGTACCGGCTCCCGCCGACCCCGAGACCGCTGGCCTGCTGGAGATCGCACGGCTCACCGTGCGTGCCGCCGCAGAGCGCGATGAGAGCCGCGGCGCGCACTTCCGTACCGACTTCGCATATTCCGACCCTGCCCGCGCGCATCGCATCGCCTGGGCGGGCGACCTTCCCCATCACCTCGACGCGGCCGGACATGGCCTCGCCACCACCATCACGGAGACAGCGTGAGCACCAGCGCACCGGCATGCAGCATTCCCCTGCCCGAGTCGACTGTTCCCGAGGCAGAGCTCATCGCCCGTGCCACGGCCGCCCGTGCGGCCCTCGGCGACCGCCTCGTCATCCTGGGCCACCACTACCAGAAGCATGAGGTCATCCGATTCGCCGACATCACCGGCGACTCGTTTCTGCTGGCCCGCCGGGGCGCCGAGGCGACCCAGGCAGATCTCGTGGTCTTTCTGGGCGTGTACTTCATGGCCGAGGCCGCGGACATCCTGTCGCAGCCGCACCAGCGCGTGATCCTTCCCGACCTGGGCGCGGGCTGCCATCTGGCCGAGTGTGCCGACATCTTCACGGTCAACGATGCGTGGCAGCAGATCACGGCACAGTTCCCCGACCGCACGATCGTGCCGCTCACCTATATGAACTCCGGCGCCGATCTGAAGGCCTTCGTGGGCCGTCACGGCGGCGCGGTGTGCACGTCGGGCAATGCCGAGCGCGCGTTCCGCTGGGCACGCGAGCAGGGCGACATGGTGTTCTTCTTCCCCGATGAGCACCTGGGCCGGAACACCGCCTGCCGTCTGGGCATGCGATCTGATGCACCCGTGGTGTGGGATCCGCGGAAGGCCGAACTCGGCGGCATCACCGCCGATGCGCTGGCCGCCAGTGAGATCGTGCTCTGGAAGGGCTTTTGCAATGTGCACACGGGCTTCACGGTGCGGCAGAT
>CANJMX010000155.1 GCA_947475125.1 Actinomycetota bacterium | reverse complement strand
CTCGCGCAGGTAGGCGAGAGCGACTGCTCGCACGGCCTCGAGGCGCGCTGTGGTGAGGGGCTCTGGGGGATCGTCTGGATTGGTCACGCACGGACGTCATAAGGAAACCGCGCAGTCCTTACGACCCCTCTGAAACCGAACGCTGACACGTGTGCAGCAGCCAACGCGCTGCAGGCTCCAGTGCTCCCCGTTCAGCTCGCAAATGCAGGCGTCTTGAGGAGCATGAAGTCCGCGCACTCGTAGATGTATTCGGCGGCGGCACCACGCACGGCTTCGAGTTGCGCCGTGGCGATGGTCCGAAGTGGATCGTCTGGTCTGGTCACGCATGAACATCACCCGACACGCAGCTCTGCCTTACGAACTCCACGTCGAGCGGATCACCACCAACCCGCGCACTCCACAGCACTCCTTGCCCTACCATACGTTTTGCTAATGCGCCCCTTCATTCTTTCAGCCGCCATCGCGTGCCTCGTCGCTCTTGGAGGCACAGTCGCCGCCGTGCCGGTGTCCACCGCCCGCCCGGCGACGCCAAAGGTCAAAGTGGGCCCGGCGAACTTCAAGGCAGGGACAGCGGGCATCAAGTGCGCCCGCATCGGTGGGCGTTGGGTTGCGGGCCAGGTGGTCCGCGGTTCGAAAATCCCTACCGGCTGGCGCTGGTTCTCCACCTACGACGCTCAGGCGGCCTCCTACTCCAAGGTTCTGCGGAAGAAGGGACTCGCCGGTGCCCGACGAAACGCCCTACAGCGAGATCGCACGCGCCTGATCGCGCTTGCTACAAAGGGGACCCGCGCCTGCGCATCTACCCCTACCCCTACCCCTACGCCTACGCCGGTCAGTTCACCAGCCCCAGGCGCCCCTTCGTATGTCCCTGCACGCTTCAGCATTGGCAATGCAATTGCCCTCACTGCGGGAGGAACCACAGCGCAAGCTCAGGGCGCCAGTGCACTCAGCAGCCTGATCCACACGCAGAGCAGCGGCGGCATGCTCAGCGTCGTGACTCCCTCGGGGAGCATCCGCAGCGCTGTCATCTCTGGCGACGTCTCCGTTTCGAATGCCGTGATTGCACCTGACGGCCGAGTGTTCCTCGTCTTTAGTCGCGGCACGGACCTTGAGAATGCCGGTCCCTACGGTTTTGGGTCCTGTTTCATCGCCGAGGTCGACAAGGCAACTGGCATCCCCACCTGCGTCGCAAACGACATCTGGTCTGTCACGCCTAAGTCGTACCGCGATCGCGATGGGCGGGTCCTTCAGTTCGACGCCGCGGGCAATCTCTACTACCTCGGCTACAAGTCGGGTGGCCAGACCGTACTCCGCCGCGTTAGCCCCACCGGCGAGGTGAGCGAGATGTTGGCAGGGGCTGTCTACATAGCAGACTGGACTGTCCTTCCGAGCGGCGAGCTCATCTTGACCGGCCAAACGACCGCGACGAATACCGCATGGACACGGCGGATCTCACCTGCGGGATCTCTGACTACCCTGAGTGCCTTCACCATGAGCTTCGTGGAGTGCTTTCCCGATGGCAATGCGTACCTTGGGAATGAGAACTCTCAATCAGTCAACCGCTATCTCGCGAACAGTGGGGTAATTAGCCCCTCTGCGTGGATCGGCCCGATGACGACCCCGACCCCCGACAATGACTCGGCAATCGTCGGGTCGGACGGCTCTAGCCTCGCAGCCGCCCCGGCAATCCTGAACACGGGCCAGGTGATTGGCGGAGCGGGCTACCCGGGGGGGCGCACCCAACTCCTCGAGTACTACCCGCACCCTCAGGTGCTTTCGACATCGATCGCCGCTATTTCCGCTTTGGCCGCAATCGATGGCAAGGTGGCCATCGCGGGACAAACGGTCGGGGGCGTGAACGCGCTCACGATCTATACGCGCGCCACGGATTCAGAGGTAACCGCCACAAATGCGGCGGGAGAGATCGAGTACTACCACCTCATTGCTGCCCCTGGGTCCGGAAAAATTCTCTTTGACGGCCTCCGGTTCGCCGACAATAAGTACGTCATCGGGGAGATCGATCCCGGTACCGCCACGGTGCGCGTGACCAGCCTCACTGGCACCAAGCTCACGAGCTTCGCCGCCTTCTAGGCAAACCCCGCTTCACCAAGTGGTGGGCTCGTCTCGTATGAGCACTGCACGTAGGGCCGACACCGCCCACACGATGGGCGTGAGCCAGATGCCGATCACCACCATCAGCGCACCCAGGGTGATGGGGAGCAGTCGCCGTCACAAATGTGCACGCGGGGGGTATTGGGGTCAGACCCCGGGTGGGGTCAGTCGCCGTCACAAATGTGCACGCGGGTGGCAGGACCACGCGCGCCGTAAGGTTGGCCCAATGAATTCGGGACAATGAGAACGTGACGCCGGTGAACCCAACCTCTGGCCGCCTTCAGGTGGTGACCTACACCCAGCCATCTCTGGTGTGGGACTCCCTGCTGAGTGACTGGCGCCGCGACCCCGACAGCCGTCTGATCGTCGCGAGTGCCCTCGCCCGCCACCGCGTACTCACCCATGCCGTGGCCGAACACGGCACCCTGCTCGGCGGCACCGTCGACACCATGGAGCGCCTGTGGCGCGACGTGGGCAGCCGGGCGGAGGTACCCGCGCCGCTCGACGACATCGAACTTCGCGCCATGGTGACCGCGGCACTCGGCCACGACTCACTCCCGCCAATCCTCAGGGCCGTCGCCAACAGGCCAGCCGATGTTGACCGCCTAGTGGCCCACCTGAAGCAACTCGACGATCTGGTGGGTGATGACTACCCCGCGCAGTCGCCGGTTGAGGCGGGGATTGCCGAGCTGCGACGCGTGCTGAGTGAGATGGGCGTGGTGAGCCGCGCCCGGTTTCGCGTGCTCACGGCGCGGGCCGCCGAGGGCATCACCTACGACCGCCCGCTGGTGGTTGCGCCACCGTCGGCCTTCCGCCCAACCACCGGTCGGCTTCTCACGGCGCTGGCGAAGAACGCCCCGGTCACCCTGCACCTGGCGGCAACCCCCGACAATGCCGACCTGATGCTTTCCCAGCTGGGGATCAACCCAGCCGACATTGACCTGATCTCAACCAGCATCACCGACGTAATCGGCATCACTCCCCGCCTCATCGAGGCCGATGACGAGGTTGAGGTGGCCATTGAGGTGGCCGCCGACTGGGCCGATGCCGGCACGCCGCTCGACGACATCGTGGTGTGCGTACCGAATGACGAAGCCGGCGACGCGGCCATAAAGGCAGCATCCCGCCGCGGCCTCCCGGTGGTGGCCGGCCGCGGTGCGGCCATGCGCGACTCCCTGGTGGGCGCAGTGCTCGAGCGCGTGGCCCTCACGCTTGAGGTGGCCGATGAGCAACCCGCTCTGCGCCCGGACCTGCTGGCCGACCTGGCAGAAGACACCGACGCGCTCACCCTCGGCCTCACGCCTGACGACATCCAGGTAGCAGCCACCGCCCACGCCGCCGGCTCACTCGCCGAAGCCGACGCCCTGCACGCCCTGGGCCTCCGTCTTGCCAACAACGCGTACCAGGCCGCAGGCGGCACCCCCGACGCACTTGGCCCCCAACTGCAGCAGGCCTACCTGTGGCTCGATTCCCTTCGCACCCAGATCGACACCCTGCGCGCGCATGGCGTGGAGCCCCCGGCACATGCCCGCATCATTCTTGAGGAGAGCGTCGCCGT
>CANJMX010000154.1 GCA_947475125.1 Actinomycetota bacterium | reverse complement strand
CTACTGCGCAGATGCCGTCACGATTTTGACGCAACCGGCGTAGACGCGCTTCTCAGTCCCGTCCATTATTCCCGGCTTATCGCGGAAATGCCTGCGCACTTCCTCAACCACCTGCGCGCCCGCCTTGCCCACAGCCTCCATGGAGAATGCGGCGAAGATGAACGGCATGAGGCCACCGATGAGCAGACCGACCACCACGAATGGATCCTGGAGGTCGAAGCTCAGGGTGAGTGCTGCGTCGCCTGCGCGACCCAGTGCGGCCTTGAGCTCCTCGACGTACGAGACGAAGAGAATGACTGCAGCAAGACCGGCCGAACCAATGGCGTAGCCCTTGGTAACAGCCTTGGTGGTGTTACCCACCGCGTCCAGCGGGTCGGTGACTGCGCGGACGGAGTCCGGCATGCCTGCCATCTCGGCGATGCCACCCGCATTGTCGGTGATCGGGCCGTACGCATCGAGCGCGACCACGATTCCGGCAAGCGAGAGCATTGCCATGACGGCGACACCGATGCCGTAGTACCCGGCAAGTTCATACGAAGACACGATGCCGCCCGCGATGACGATGACGGGGAGCGCCGTGGACTTCAGGCTGACTGCCAGACCCGCGATGATGTTGGTCGCGTGCCCGGTCTCGGATGCCTTGGCGATGCTGCGTACCGGCGGCCAGATGGTGCCGGTGTAGTACTCGGTGATGGCCACCAGAAGAATCGTGACCACAAGACCGATGAGCGCAGCCCAGTAGTAGTTGGCCCACGAGCCGGGAATGACCCCGTTCGCACCCGTTGGGATGACGCCTTCCATGAGCCACTTCGTAATCGGGATGAAGATAAGCGCCGAAAGAACAGCTGCAACGCCGAGGCCCGTGTAGAGCGCAGCGGTGATGGAGTTGTGCTTGCCGAGGCGCACAAACCAGGTGCCCACGATCGAAGTGAGGATCGATGCCGCGCCCAGGATGAGCGGGAACATGATCGCGTTCATGGAGTTGCCTGCAAAGAACAGCGAGCCAAGCAGCATTACTGCGACGGTGGTCACGGCGTAGGTCTCAAAGAGATCCGCTGCCATACCGGCGCAGTCACCCACGTTGTCACCGACGTTGTCGGCGATCACGGCCGGGTTGCGGGGGTCATCCTCAGGGATGCCCGCCTCGACCTTGCCCACGAGGTCGGCGCCGACATCGGCGCCCTTGGTGAAGATACCGCCGCCCAGACGGGCGAACACGCTGATGAGTGAACCACCGAACGCAAGACCCACGAGCGGGCCCACGGCGTCCCTGTCACCACCCAGGATGAGGAAGTAGGCCGACACGGACAGAAGCCCGAGACCCACAACCAGCATGCCGGTGACGGTGCCACCCTTGAATGAGACGCTCAGGGCGGGCTTGAGACCGCCGCGGGCTGCCTCGGCGGTACGCACGTTGGTGCGCACCGAAACGTTCATGCCGATAAAGCCGGCCGCAGCAGATGCCACGGCACCGATAAGGAACCCGATCGCGGCCTTCCAGCCGAGCAGCGACGAATCAGCCGTGCTGCCGAGGAAACCGATCACAAGAAATAGGACCGCGGCAACGATGCCGATGATCGCGTACTGCCGATTGAGGTACGCCTTCGCGCCCTCTTGGATTGCTACGGCGATCTCACGCATCTTCTCGTTGCCCGCAGGCTGACGAAGAATGTATGCGGCAAGACCGAGGCCGTATGCGATGGCGACAAGCCCACATACGAGCGCAACCCATGCACTGTTGTCCGCCAGAAAGCCGGCCAAGAACGTCCTCCAGGTCTGGGGATACGAACGCGGCCGGCTGACACCACCCCAGAAGGGGCGGACGCCTTGGTCCGCGGGTGTGCCCGGAGAAGTCGGAATGACTCCCCGGTGCGACGCGGTTTTCTATCAGAGGCCCCGGCGGGAATGCCTCGTCATGCAGCAGTTCCGGGGAATCTGCTGCCCCGGTGGACCGCTAGTGGCCGATGACCGCGTGCTCCAGAGCCGTGGAGCACAGGTCATCCTGCTGTCCCGGAATGCGGGGAATGACCGCGAAGAGGAGATCGCGAAGGCGCTCGTTGTTGCGCTGAAAGGTCTCCACGATCTCCTTCACCGTGACTGGCTCGATGCCCGGCATATCCTCGAGACCCACGTCGTAGTCGGTGATGAGCGACACGTTGGCGTAACACAGCTCCATCTCGCGGGCCAGATGCCCCTCGGGATAGGCGGTCATGTTCACAACGTCCCAGCCCATGGACGAATACCACTTGCTCTCGGCCCGGGTGGAGAAGCGCGGCCCCTGCACCACGACGACAGTGCCGCCATCGTGCACGTCGATGCCCAGGTCATGGCACCCGGCCACCAGAAGACCACGAAGCACCGGGCAATACGGGTCGGCGCTGCTCACATGCGTGCTCATGGGACCGTCGTAGAAGGTGTCCTTGCGCGCACTCGTGCGGTCGACGAACTGATCGCACACCACAAAGCTTCCGATTCCCACCTCGGCCTGCAGGCTGCCCGACGCGCACGGCCCCAGGATGTGTGTGACGCCAAGCTCCTTCATCGCCCACACGTTGGCCCGGTAGTTGATGGCATGCGGGGGCCGGTCGTGGCTGCGGCCATGGCGCGGCAGGAAGGCCACGCTGCGCCCCCCCACCTCGCCGATTACCACCGGCGCGCTGGGATCTCCGTACGGGGTCTCAACCACCACCTCTTCGGTGTGGTCGAGAAATGAGTAGAAGCCCGACCCCCCGAAGACGCCGATCTCAGCGCGCTGCCCAGCCACCGCTAGCTACCTGGCGTCCAGAGCGACCCGCCGCCGCCCTGCTCCGGGCTGCCCGGGGTCCACAGGGCATCGTCACCGGCAGGCGCAGCCGGTGCCGGTGCGGACCGGGGCGTGCCTGCGGCGTCGCCCTCGCCGGCTTCACCCTTCGCGGCCTTGGCGGCCTCAATGAGTTCTGCGAATGCCATCTGCAACTGCGCGAGGGGCTCGGTGAACGGCTTGGCCGCTTCGGGTCCCATCACCGCATTGGTGACCGCCAGAAGGGCGCGCAGCGCCTCGATGGCGAGCCCCGCCTGGGGCATGTCGAAGTCCTGCTCCGCGCGCGGACCGAGGCCCATGCGGATGGCGGCCATGTCGGTAAACGTGGCCATGGTCTGCATCACCACGTCCTGCACAGGAGTGGTCATAAGGCGACGGAGCATCTCCGCCCCGGCCATCTCCTCCTGCGTGAGCTCACGCTCTTCCCCACCTTCGGGGTTTTCAGGGCCTTCGGGAGTCGACTGGTCGTCGCTCATATGCTCTTCACCGTCCCAACGAGTTCAAGGGCTTCTTCCGCGGACTGTCGAGTTCGTTCGACGGCCCGGGCATGGGTCACTGCGGGGTCCTCGCCCTGCTGAAAGGCGCGGATCTGGCGCTGGGCACCATTGCCGTTCTTCAGCATGACGGGGATGTGTGCGATGAACGGCGCGAGGCCGAGTTGCTCGTGGACGGGCGCCGTGCGCTCAATCAGCGCACGGATGGCATCCGATGTGGGGCGATCGTCGCCCCGGTCAAGGTCGATCATGCGACCCTCGAGGCCGTGCTTCTGGGCACGCCACAGATTCTCCTCTATGAACCGCCCGGCATGTTCGGGGAGGGGAACGCCTGCGTCGTAGTCAGCGGCAAATTGAGCAACCAGTGCCAACGACAGCGCGGCCACGGCCAAGGCCTCGACCATCTCGGTCTGGCCATCGGCAATG
>CANJMX010000153.1 GCA_947475125.1 Actinomycetota bacterium | reverse complement strand
TCAACCGTCTCACCGGGCTTCGACGTGATGATGGGCCCGCCGGCTACCGCGAGGTGCGGTGCCTTGCTGTTGGCGGTCTTGGCATTAACGATGTTGGTCTGAGCGGTCGAGCGCCGCGATGCGGTGGCACTGCTCTTGTTCTGGTTTCGCGAGCTTGCCGCGGCCTTCTGCGCGTTGACTGCGGCCGACCGGGCTGCAGCATCCTTGGCCGATGCGCCACTGGTGCGCGATGTTGCCTTTGACACCTTGACCGGGATTGCCTCGCTGACGCGCACCCGCTGGCTGGCAGTTGCGCTGCCATCGGTGATGGTGAGCTCAAACAGGAATTCGGTACGCGTCGTGCGTACCGGCAGCACCGCATGAGTGGACCCCACGTGCGGTCGCTGGATTGGTGCGACCGGGTCAACCTGTCCCTTGCAGTCGGGGAGCGCGGCGGTGTCAGCGGCAGTGGTGCATCGTTGGCGCCATGTGTAGTCGAGCGACACGCCGTTGCCCGTGCTCTGGGTGCCGTCAAGTGCCACGCGCCGTGCCACGGCGGTCATGTGGCGCTTGGCGGTGATGACCGCGGGCGATGCCGTTGCGGCCACGGTGATGGCACCGCGCACCGGAAGGGGACCCTTGCGCATGCCGTGCTGATGCGTGCCCACGCCCACCATCACGCCCTGGGCGTCCCACTGAAGAGTGTCGGTGGCGGGGCGGTGGGTTGGCCCTGCGCGGATCTTCATGACCACGCCCGGAGTGCGACGATTTGCCTTGAGCGTGGCCGGGTACGAACAGGTCAGGCGCGCGCCCCTCACGCCGCACGACCATCCGGGGCCCGTGACCGACGACACCGTGATGCCGGCGGGGATGGTGGTGTGCGCCGTGAGTCCCGTCACGCCTGCGACCGCACCATTGCCCACCACCATGCTGATCGATCCGACGCCGCCGGCAGACGGGATGCGGGTGACCTTCATCGATGGCCGCAGCGAGTTGGGGTTGTCGGTTACCTCAACGCGCATGGGCAGCGTCTCCGGGGCACTTCCACCCGAGATGCTGCCGTTGATCACGCCGAGCGGTGCCACCTTGATCGGTTGGGGCGGCTTCACGGTGACCAGGATCTGGGCAATGGTGCCGCCAGGTGCAACCGCCTGGGTGACGCCCATGGTGCACGACACGCTGCCCGTCTGGGCGCAGGTCATCCCGGTGCTGGGAGTGATCGACTGCAGGGCCATTGCCTTGCCCACCGTCTGGGACACCGTCACGGTCGCCCCGGGCGCAACTGCGTCGCCGCCCTTGTTCACGAGATTGATGCGGTAGGTGAAGGCGTCGCGCGATGGAATGCGCTCCGTACCACCGGATCGCCACTGCTCCCACACGCCCTTGTGCTGAAACCACAGTTCCGGCGTTGCCTGCGGGTCGCCGGGGTCGACGACAGTGATGGGGATCGTGCGCGACTCACCGCGCAGTGCATGCCCCTTGCCAAGCGGCGCGAACGTCACCTTGCTCTGGCCGGCCTGACGCGTTGCCGCTGCCGAGATGCTGATGGGAAACCTCACGCTGTCGCCCGGCGACATCACGCCCGAGTGATCGCAGGTGATTGACGGTGCCGATCCCGAGCACGTCCAGCCCTTGGCAGGGATCGTCGCCGTCACGCCCTTCTCGGTGCTCACACGAATGGCGGGGTACGCCGCGAGCGACTTGCCCGTGTTGTGGAGGGTGCCCACAAACGTGCGGCCCTCCCTCCCTGCCAGCACGTTCACGCCCTTCTGTGCCGACACATGCAGCGCCATGTGGGTGATGGTGCGCAGGCCATGCAGTCGGAAGTGCTCGCTGATGGGGAATGTATTCGGCTGGGGGTCATCGCCGGGGAGGGCGTTGAGACTCGTGGCGATTGCCGTACCCATTGCCGTGGTCACCCCCGCAGTGCCGCTCACGTCCCAGTCCTCGGACATCTCCTTGGCATCCAATCGAGACGGCCAGCGCACCTTGATGACGTCACCGGTGGTACCGGGCGCAAGCGAACCCATCTTGGTGCAGGTGCCCTGCCCCGAGAGGGTGCACTTCCACCCCGAGCCCGTGATCGTGGTGCCGGCGAACCGATTTGCCGGAAGCACCTTGGTCAGCTGGATCGCGGGCTGCGAACCATTCTTCGATGCGGCGGTGCCGCCAACGTTGATCGGCAGGATGTCGTAGCCATCCAGGCTGGCTGATCCGGTCGGCACGATCCCGGGGCGCGCGATCTCGCCGAGCAGAATGCGCGGGGCGATGGGGCCGTCCACCGCTTGGGCCGCCTGTGTGACATCGCCAGTGAGGATGCCGGCATCGGTGGGCACAGTCACCGTTGCAGTGGCCTGCCCGGCATCAATCGGGGCACCACCGGGGGCAACGGTGGCAATCTCGGACCCGCCCTTCATGGTGATGAGGATCTCGACGGTGGTGTCTGCTGGAAGCGCGTATGGCGTGCTGGTGCCAGCATTATTGAGCTGGCACGTGAGCGTGGGGACGGTGCCGGTGCAGTTCCAACTGGGCTTTGGCGAGGTCGCGGTGGGCAGCACCGTCGTGATGCGCTGAAGGGCCATGCCGGGCGGCAGCGTGACCGCAATCGTTACCGGCCCGGTAATGGTGGTGCCGGTGTACGACATGCCAAGTGACAGCACGGAGGTGCCGCCATTTACGAGCGCCAACGTGCTGGGGGCATCGCCACCGGCCTTGGGACCGATGTAGTTGGTGGTGATCGCGGCGCTGGGCGTTGTCGCTGCGAGCGCAACCTGACTCGAGAAGCCAATGGCACCGGCGAGCGCACCGAGTGCGACAACGGTGCGGGCGACACGGGCGCCACGTGCGTGGGGTGATCGGGGAGGCGGGGGAGCCATCGGGTGAGATTACAGGCCCCTGCTCCACCGTGCCCAGACCCTCGGTCTGTCGTGATGAGTCGTGCACACGCTGTGCGCCGCGTGGACGAGCACCGTACGATATGAGTGCCAAACGCTCAGATATATTGCGTTTGAGCAGGGGATTCATACAATTCACCGATATCGCTGGACACGCTGACGCCAGACGACTACCTTCCCCGCTGGCACTCAGGCGGGGCGAGTGCCACGCCCCGCCGGGACCATCCGGTGGGATGGTCCCCGCAGACGAAGACAGAAATTTGGAGGACAGATGAGTCTCGAGCCGCTTGGAGACCGCGTAATCATCAGCGCCCTTGGCGCCGAGGAGGTCACGGCTAGTGGAATCGTGCTTCCCGACACAGCGCAGGAGAAGCCGCAGCGCGGCAAGGTTGTTGCTGTTGGGCCGGGCCGGTACGTCGACGGTACCCGTCAGCCCCTGGACGTCGTTGTTGGCGACGAGGTCCTTTACAGCAAGTACGGCGGGACCGAGTTGAACGTAGATGGCGAGGACCTCCTCGTCCTGAACGAGCACGACATCCTGGCCAAGGTCGCCAAGACCGCCGCCAAGGGCAAGAAGTAACAGCCCACACGGAATCGCGAAAGGACTGAGGAAGAGAGATATGGCCAAGGAGATTAAGTTCAACGAGGACGCTCGTCGCGCCCTCGAGCGCGGCGTGAACACCCTCGCCGACGCCGTCAAGATTACGCTCGGCCCCAAGGGTCGTTACGTCGTGATCGACAAGATGTTCGGTGCCCCCACGATCACCAACGATGGTGTGACCATCGCCCGTGAGATCGAGCTCGAGGACCCCTTCGAGAACCAGGGTGCCCAGCTGGTGCGCGAGGTGGCCACGGCCACCAACGACGTCGCCGGTGACGGAACCACCACCGCAACCCTTCTTGCCCAGGCCATCGTG
>CANJMX010000152.1 GCA_947475125.1 Actinomycetota bacterium | reverse complement strand
GTACGGGTACCAGAGGTTTCCGTCCGGACCCACCACGAGCGATCCAGTCGGGGAACCCGGGCCTGCCGGGTATTGCACAGATGACCCGGTGGCCAGTTTCGCAGGAGCGGCCTGGCTGATGGTGGGAACCACAAGGCCGAGCACTCCAAACGCGGCAGCGATGTGGGGCATGTGAAGACGACTGATGCTCATGGGCGGTCCTCAGGGGTGGGGTATCCCCTGCAACCCTACGCGGGCGGCACCCGGAGATCGCCCGCGGGCTACCGTTATGGGCATGATCTCCCCCAACTGCATGTGGCCTGTGACCCGGCAGCCGTTGGCGTCTGCGCCGACCACCTGATGGCGCGCGCGTAGGTGTCCCACATGCCGCGTTGGCGCGGATTTGGAGGAGCACGGGCCCCATTGGGTCAGTGGCTGCGCACCCTGGTGCGACTGGTGGTTGCGGCCGCGGTGGCGGCACTCGTTGTGACGGCGCTCGGGTTCCCCGACGAACCCGCTGCGTGGGCCATGGTCGCGGTGGCCGTGGTGGTGGGGGATACCACCGGCCAGTCGGTTGCCGCATCGTGGAACCGCATGCAGGGGTCTGTGGTGGGTTGCCTCTCCGGTGCGGTCGTGCAGATCAGCATCCCCATGGTCGCGGTGCCCATCCGGGTGGCTATCGCCATGGCCCTGTGTCTGTCGGTGTGCCGCCTGCTGCGAGTGGGCAGCGGTTGGCGCCTTGGGGTGGCGCTCGCCGGGTTCTTCATCTTCGTGCCCGGAGCCCAGGAGTGGGAGATGGTGGGGTGGCGGCTGAGCGCGACCCTTCTGGGGATCACCATCGCCCTGCTCGCTGTCATGTTCGTTGCGCCCGACACCGCTGCCACGCGGTTGCGCGACGGCATACGCGCGGCGCTCGCGGCCATCGCATCGTCGGTTGACGCAGACGTTGAGTCGTGGCTCGGGGGTGGGGGAGGAGACAGAGCCGTGGTGGTGCCGGACGTCTCCGGCCTGCGCCCTCTCGTGGTTGACCGACGACACGAGATCTCGCGCCGGGCTCCGCTGCCGGATGCGGTCTCGGCGATGCTCGACGGCGTAGATCTGGCCGCGGCCGGTGTGCAGCGCCTCAACCGATACGGGGGCGAGGCATCAGAAGCGGGGCTCCATACGCATATCGCCGATGATCTGCGGGCTGCGGCCACCAGGATCGCCACGGCATGCGCGGTGGCTTCGCGGGCGCTTACCGACCCGTCCGCTCATCGGGATTCGCTTGCCGATGCCAGAGCCGGACTCGACACGGTGGAGGCCGACCTTGAGGCCGCCATCGAGCGGCTGCGGGCACTCGGCGTGACCCCCACGGCCCGCGCCGCCGAACTGACGCGGCTGTTTGGGGTCATCAATGCTCTGGGTCTGGTGGCGATGGGCCTCGTACGCGCAATCGACGCGCTTCGGTAGGCGCTACCGTGCGCGCATGGCAAGTATTCGCCTTGGCGCCCGCTGGCTTCTTGCGTCTGATGGCGACGATGACGGCGAGCGCTGGGATCGCATCCCGGCGCTGGTGGCCGCTGCACTGGTAATCATCCCCGCCGCCGCGGTGCCGCTGATGGGTATCGCCACAATCGTGCGAACCGATCATGGGATGGGGTGGCAGCTGATTGCAGGGGTCCTCGCTGCCATCGGCGTTCTCGGCCTGGCGACCATCATCGGGGGTGCGGTGGCCGCCCTTCGCCGCGTGCGCTCACCGGTACCCATGGTGCTGGTGGCATCGGGAACAACCATCGCAGTGGTGGCCGGCATGCTGTTGGCTCCGGTGATGATGGCCAGTCTGGGGCTGGGGTAAGACGATCCCCAGAGGGCGGTCCCCGGGGTCAGCCGCCTTCGCCACCGCCGGGTGGCGCCGGAGGCAGGGTGTCCCATGTCTTCTGCCATGCGGCGGTCGCGCCACTGTGTCCAGCCAGGATGACCCAGGTGGTGGATGCGGCGGAGATGCCGATGATCGCCACCGACAGCACCACGGCCACCCAGCCGCGTGAGAGAAACCGGCCGACGGCTGTGCCCGGACCCATGCGCAACTTGTCGCGCCAGATCCACGCCACATAGATGATCGCCACAAGCACCGTGAATACGCAGAGAATCTTGGCGGTGTCGCCGTACGCGGCGTGGCTGCGAATCAGCTCGTCGTGCCCATTGGGCAGGCGGCGCTGAAGCTTCTCCCCTGACTCCCCGGCCAGATATCCGGCGCCCCCGCCGATGACCGCGGTGATGAGCAGCGCAATGCTGAGGCCGCGCTGATAGCGGCGCCAGAACACGGTGAGCACCGCCAGGATGAGCGTCACCGGGATGAGCACGATGGGGAAGTGCACCAGTAACGGGTGCGTCGGCAGTCCACCAAATGATTCAAGGATTCCCATGTGGGGAACCTACTGGTGCGGTCGGTTGCGGGGCCGGGGCGAATTCAAGGAATTGGACTGGGTTTCGCGAGGGTTCGGGAAGGATTCACGTGTGGAGGGTCGCTCGTCACCGTACGGCCTCGTGCGCGTTGCCCAGCCCCGACCAGATGGCTAGCATCCACGCGGCAATCGACTGAGTGCATCTGCTGGGGTTCCGAATCCGCCCAGAGGTCATTTCGGTCGGCGTCCGGGGCGTGTCTGGACCGTGGGGTCCACTGACTCGTAGCGCCATCGGCCGCTCACATCTGCTTGGAGGCACGTTGTCAGCACGACACTCTGTGGTGATCCGCCTCGCCGGTGAGTCCGGTGAGGGCGTCATCTCGTCAGGGGACATCCTCACGCAGGCAGCCGCGCGTGGTGGGTACTACACCCAGACCTTTCGCACGTTTCCCGCCGAGATCAAGGGCGGCCCGTGCATGTACCAGTTCCGATTGAGCGATGAGCCCATCTGGAGCCACGGCCGCGACGTGGACCTGCTCGTCTGCTTCAACCAGGAAGCCTGGGACCTGAACTGGGATTCCCTGGGCCCCGACGGCGTCATCCTCTACGACATCACCGAGGTGGCGATTCCCGACGAGTACCTGCCCCGGGCCCGCCCGGTGCGCATGGAGGAGCTCGCCAAGGAGATCGGTGGCTCGCTGCGCGCCAAGAACATGGTCGCAGTCGGCGCCGTCACTGGCGTCCTCGCGTTTGACACCACGCCCATCGAGGAGCTGGTGCTGCGCCGCTACGCCCACAAGGAGGGCGTGGCCGACGCGAACATCGCCGCTCTTCACGCGGGCTCCGACGAGGCAGCCGACCTGAAGGGTCGCTACCCGCTGGTACCGCCGGTGGAGACCGAAGAAGACCGGATGCTCATCTCGGGCAACCAGGCCATCGCCGTCGGCGCCATCGCCGCGGGCGTCAAGTATTTCGCGGGCTATCCCATCACCCCGGCGTCGGACATTCTTGAGTGGCTGTCGGTGCGCCTGCCGCAGGTCGGCGGCCTCACCATTCAGTGCGAGGATGAGATCGCGTCGCTCGCCTCTGTGCTCGGTGCGTCCTACGCCGGTGCAAAGGCCATGACCGCCACCTCGGGCCCCGGCCTGTCGCTCATGGGCGAGCTCATCGGCTACGCCGGCACCGCCGAGATCCCTGTGGTCATCGTCGATGCCCAGCGCGGTGGTCCGTCCACCGGGCTGCCCACCAAGACCGAGCAGAGCGACCTGAACCAGGCGCTGTACGGCAGCCATGGCGACGCCCCGCGCATCGTCATCGCTCCGGTATCGGTGGAGGACTGCTTCTTCGCCACGGTTGACGCGTTCAATTACGCCGAGGAGTACCAGGTACCGGTCATCCTCCTCACCGACCAGGGCCTGGCCACGCGCCTCGAGGTGATTCACCGCCCCGAGACCGACACCATCACGCTT
>CANJMX010000151.1 GCA_947475125.1 Actinomycetota bacterium | reverse complement strand
GCACGCTGCTGGGTGATGACGTCATTCTCAACGTAATTGACGATGGCGTCCTGCACGCCCACCTGACCCTGCACGTTGAGGGCCGCGCTCACGAAGCCGTCGGGGTTATAGGCGGTCGCGCGCACCCATACGAAGAGGCTGCCCACGATCAGGCAGAGAATCGAGATGGTCAGGCAGACGAACGACAGGATGCCGCGCCAGCGCTGAGTCTTCTTCGTCGCCGGTGCCGGCGTGTTCTCCGTAGTTGCCACGCGCGCACTTTAGCCATGGCGTCGGGGTCGCCGCTTGCCGCGACGCCACGAGGGGCGTGGGGCGGTTACCCGCGCTAAGTTGTCCGCCAACGGTCAGGAGGTCACGTGGTGAGCAGCGAAGTTCCCACCCGACGCCATATGAGTCCCGATGAGGAGCTCGAGCGCGCGATGACCGATTACCTGCGCATTTCGCGAGGTGCCCACCTCTACGCCAGCGGCGATGAGCATCAGCGTGCCGAAGAGGCCGCGTGGGGTCGTCTGGCGACCGCGCGCGAGCAGATGGAGGGCGCTCCCGCCGCCTCCTAGGTGCTGCTCGGCCCCCAGCGGAATCCGGTGGGGGCGGGCATTGCGGGCAGGGGGCTGGTGGGCATGCCCGGACGGGGCTGGCCGTGGAACTCCACCGGTGAGGTGTCGTTGGGTGCCTCCGGGTGGAACATGGAGGCCAGATACTGGATGTGCCCCCGCCCCGGACCCAGTTCGTACTGCCCTCCGCCGTACATGCCCAGGCCCTCGGCCCGCGCGTGGTCGTACACGGCCATCAGCCGCTCCAGCGACCCGATTCGTGATGGCTTGATGTTGATGGTCTCGGGATCGATGGCCTGCGCCGCGATGTCATCCACGGAGTGGATGGGTGCGTCCCACGTGATGCGCGGTTCGGCCCCGGCAAGTGCGATGCGCGTGCGGTCATCTACCCGCGGGTCCTCAAGCCAGGCATCGGGGAACTCCTCGGCCACCATCGCGTAGAGGCCCGGATCGGCTCCCGAGTCCACGCTCGTGCCGATGTAGTGGCCCTTCAGGTCGATCACGTCGACATCCACGGCGTCGCCCAGCGCATGCGCCATCTCCCGCGTCCACGATGGCGAGGCGTCAAGCTTGAAGGCGATGCCCGGCGCGACCTCGGCCCAGCGCTCAACGATTCCCGGGTCGGGAGGGTCGCCCAGGCCGGTGGAGATCACAAACGAGACCGGGGCGCATTCCTCGCCGAGCACACGCCAAAGGGGCTCCCCGGCCTGCTGCAGTGCCAGGTCGAGGGCGGCGCTCTCAAATGCCCACCTGCGGTACGCGCGGCTCGGCTCCCAGGAGGGCGGGGTAGGGAAGAGGTCAATACCGTCGAGCGCCTGCGACAGCGAATGAATGGTCCACTCGCCACGAATATCAGGCGGCCCGGCGATGGCGAATGCCACCGCCTCGTCGGCCTCGTACGTGACGTCCTCGCCAATGCCCTCGTGCCCACCGCCGCGCAGAAGCACCAGTGTGGTGACCCTCGTGAACTGCGGTGATACCTCGAGGTCGAGTCGGTCGAGCGCAACTTCATCGATGACCACGGGGAGATCACGGATGTGGTCGTAGATCACTGTGGTTGGTCCCGTTCGTCGTCGAGCAGGCCGGCCTCGAGGGCATGGCGCACCATCGATGCCCTCGAACTGGCCCGCAGTTTGGTCATGACGTGCGCACGGTGGCTCTCCACGGTGCGCACACTTACCACCAGCATCTCCGCGATCTCCTGGTTGGTGTAGCCCAGGGCCAGGAGGCGCAGCACCTCGCGCTCACGTGGCGAGAGGTCATCGACCGGTCCACGCGACGGTGCGGGCTGCGCGAGCGCCGCACCAAGCGCCGGGTGCAGGTAGCGCTCGCCGGCAGAGACCGCGCGCACCGCCTGCACCAATTGCTCATCGGCAGCCGTCTTCAGCACATAGCCGTTGGCCCCGGCCGCGAAGGCGCGGCGCACATCGTCGGTCTCGGAGTGCATCGACAGCACCAGAATGGTGAGGTCGGGGTGCTCCTCGCGAAGTCGCTCAGCGCCCTCGAGGCCCCCGATTCCCGGCATCTCCAGATCCAGCAGCACCAGATCAATGCCACCGGCACGCACGAGGTCGATGGCCTCCTCGGCGGTGGTGGCCTCGCCGACTGTCTCGAGGTCATCCTCACGGTCGAGGAGCAGGCGCAGACCTGATCGCAGTACGGCGTGGTCGTCGGTGATGAGGATGCGGATCGGTGGCGTCACTGACATGAACGGAGCCTACCGGCGGACCCCGCGATATCGTGGCGGAGTGGCCGATCGTGTGCAGATCAATATTCGCAATGCCGATGGCACGTCGGCAGGACGTGTTGCACGTGCCGCCGACGGAAGCGTTGTGGCAGAGGTGCTCGATGAGCGAGCGCGCTGGCTGGTGGAGCTTGCGGCCGAGCGCCACGGGGCCCCCATACACCCCCGGCCACGTCCCTCGTGTTCGCCCTCGGGCGATGTGCACGCACATGGCGGAGTGGGTAAAGCCTCAACCTGAGGTTGAGGGCGATGGGCGGTGAACTGCTGCGTGCGGGGGCTGGTGCGAAGGGCAATCGCCCTCTACGGTGCGCCGTCCCATGAACACGTCCACCCCATCCACACGCACGCCTGACCTGGTCGAGATGGCATTGCTCGAGGTCGCGTCCGTGCCAGGCGGTATCCACCGCAGCGTTCTGTGGGCCGCCATTGCGGCGCGTATGGCCGAACTCGATCCCGGCGCACCGCCTCCCGAGCCAGATCGCGTACTGCGCGCACTGGGAATGTGCATCGTGCGCGGGCAGGTGGACGAGGTGGGCGGCCGGGTGCTGCCCATGGCCGCGATCAGGGACCAGGCCGAGACCGCCTAGTCCGGGGCCGTGGGAGGGAGCACCGGGCGCGTGGCGAAATCCCAGCCCGATGGATCCCGACCGACTCCTCACGCTCACTGATGCCGCGATGCTCGCGGGCTGCTCGCGAAAGGCGTTGGAGCGCAGGGTGGAGCGGGGAAGCCTGCACGTGAGCCACGGTGAGGATGGCCAGCGCGCAGTGCGCCTTGCCGACCTCATGCGGTCCGGGCTGGTGGCGCTCATGCCCACATGCGCGCCGGTGGGATCTGCTCCGGCGCGGGTGGAGGAGGCCGAGTCGGAACTTGAGGCCCTGCGCGCTGCCCTGACAGCCACCGAAGTGGCGCTTCGCCGGTCGCGCGAGGAGATGCGCATCGTTCGCGCACGCCTGATGGAGGCAGAGGCCCGCGCCGCGGTGGCTGAGGACGACCTCACCCGGGTGCTGCTGAATGGCGTGCCGCCCGAGCCGGTATCGATGCAGCCCGCCGCACGGCGCGGCAGGCTGCGCCTGCGCACGGCCTAGCGCGGATCAGCCCGGCAGGAGCCCCAGCAGTTCGCGGGCCGTGGCCTCCGGGGCCTCCTCGGCAAGGAAGTGGCCGCTGGCGATCGCACGCCCGCGCACATCAACCCCTTCGTCCGTCCAGGTGCCCAGCACGTTGTAGATGCGGTGCATCGCACCGCGCTCGCCCCACAACACCATGAGGGGGCAGACGATGCGCGAGCCGGCGTCCTCGGCGTCGTGCACCAGATCGATCGTGGCGGCCGCGCGGTAGTCCTCGCACTGGGAGTGGATGGTGGCCGCATCATCGAAGGCCGCCTCGTATGCGGCGCGCGCGGCCGGGTCGAACTCAAAGCCCGGGGCCGCCCATCGGCGCAGCGTCTCGTTCAGCCACCACCGCGCGTTCTGCCCGATCATGCGCTCGGGCAGGCCGTCGGGCTGGATGAGGAAGAACCAGTGGTAGTAGGCGGTGGCCAGTGCCTGGTCGGTGGTGG
>CANJMX010000150.1 GCA_947475125.1 Actinomycetota bacterium | reverse complement strand
TCCTCGGCCAGTGCGTTGACCTTGCGCTTCAGCATCAACTCGTCGCCCTTGTCGCGGGCGTCGCTCGCGGCACTCCGTGCGGCGGCCTCAGCAGCCTTTGCGGCGTCCTTGGCCTTGTCCATCAGTCCCATGACTCCCCCTCCTCGGCGTCGGCTCCCAGAAAACGGTACTGGCTAGGAGCCGCTCCGGTCCGCGTGCCAGGCCATGGTGGCGACGATAGTTGACAGTGCCGCGACGACCAGCGACGCGATGATGCCCCACGACTGGTCGTGGATGTCCATCAGCGAGAACAGCACGTACCAGAGCGTGATCGACGTGAGGTAGGCCATCACCCCAGTGCCCGGCATACGCGGCACCTCGTAATCAAAGGCATCCGCCAGCGCCATGAGCCCGGCGATAAGTGCCACGACGAACACCAGCCACGATGCGTCGGCGTCCCAGGCGCGAAGCCCACCGCCGCCCCACTCGAAGAACATGGTGATGATGAACGCACCGTTGAGGATGGCGATGGCGAGCATGCGCTCACGACGGTCCATTGACTTGAGGTAGTTCACGAGAGGCCTTTCGCGCTAGCCGCGTCGGTCGATGGTCCATGCCCCGGCGGACAGGACGACGAATCCCGCCGACAGGCCGAGCGCGGTCCACGCGCCGTAACGGATGTCGTCGCCCGCGATGAGGAAGAGGGCGGTGTAGAAGAGCCCGATGGGTGCGAGAAATGTGGCGATCGCCGGCACGGGCAGTGCGCGGAATCCATCGATGCTCACAGCATCAAGAAGTAATAGCGCCGCGGCCACCGCAACCACAACGAGTGCGAGCCATGACGAATCGATGAGGTTCCAGCCGGTGATTGATCCATCGCCCGTGCCAAACCATGGCAGGAACAGGCTGCCTATCCACAACCCACCAATGATGGCGGCGAGGATCTCCAACCTCTCAAGTGCGGCGAATCGTGACAGCGGACTTCCCCTCGCGATCGGACCCCTGCGGGATACCGCGAGTGTACCGGCGCGTGCGGCGCGCCAGCCATGGTGTTACCGAGTGTCGGCCCGGTGCAGCGAGAGCGCCAGCGCGAGGCCCACCACGGCGAAGATGAGCGCGAGCCAGATGCCGTAGGCGAGCCCGTCGATCGCGAATATGAACACGATGACGTAGAAGACCAGCAGCGACATGAGATACGCCGCAAGGCTGGTCACCCGAAAACGGCCCGGCAGATCAACCCCGAGCGCGTCTGCGGCGAGCACACCGCCAGCGACCAGCGCCAGCACGATGGCAATGGGCCACGAGCCGATGTCGGTTCCGGAGCCTGAGAAGGGCCCCACCGATTGCCACTTCAAGAAGAGCGAGACGATGAACAGGAGCATGGCGATCGCTCCGCCCAACATTTTCTGTTCACGGGTGATTTCACGGAGATCCATGTGATCCCGGTTCGTCACTACTCACCCCATCCCTCCCACCGGCAGCGGGGGGCCGGCTACGGCAGGCGGAATGGTGGGTTGTGGCCCGGCACCACCGTTGCCGGCGCAAGGGCCCGGATGGCCTCGAATGCGCGGAGGTGATCCTCGCGCTCGTCAAGGCCCTCGGGCGGGTTCATGTCGTCAAACCATGCGGGATCAGGGCCGAGAGTGTCCCCGGCGATGACCACGCGCCCATCGATGCACTCGACGATTGCCGCGATGTGCCCCGGCGCATGTCCCGGTGTGTGGATCCAGGTGAGGCCCGGACGGATCTCTCCGGCATGGCCCCTCATCACCTTGACCGGGACCTGGTCAAGAATTCCCTGCTGGCGGCGCGCATAGGGTGTGTCGATCTCATCCTCGTGCACCCATACCTCAGTGACGCCGGGCAGTTGGGGCAGCGCCGACAGGTGGTCGGAGTGCAGGTGGGTCATGACCACCGTGCGCACTGACTCCGGGGGGATGCCGCGGGCGGCAAGAGCCCCGGCCAGCATGTCGCCCTGCACCTGGTAGCCGGGGTCCACGACGATCGGCAGAGGACCGGTGAGCAGCACGGTGTTGGGCCACGCGATCATGCCTGGCACGGCGCCCTCCAACTTCCGGTACGCGGCGAAGGTGCCGGCCGACGATGACGCACGGCTCTCCACCACCTCGCCCCCCAGCAGCCCGATGACGATGCGATGCGCGGGGATGAGCACCTCCCACCTGAAGGGGCCATCCGCCATCAGCTAGCCGCCGGCCGGGTCGGCCGGTCGATCGCTCCCGGGCGGCGGGGCGTAACAGGGAGCCTCGTGGAACGGAGCCACCGGGTCGGGTGAGCGCCGGCGCATGCGTTCGATGCGCACCCGCACGGCCTCGCGCACGGGTGCGGCAACAGGGGACGCCGCGAGGCCCACAAGCCCCACGCCGATTATCAGTCCGCCACGGCGGGCGCGCACGCGGCTACTTGAGGAGCGCGAGGAACTCGTCCACCGGGATGGCGGTCAGCGTCTGGAAGTGCGCTGTGCCACGGGCGGCGAGTTCGACCGAAACGCGGGCGATGACCTTCTCGTCCGGTGCTTCGACGATGTTCACGAAGTCATATGGACCCAAGACCGCCCATTGCTGGATGACCTTGGCACCCATCTGCTCGATCTCCTGGTTGACTTCCTTGACACGCTGGGGATTCGCCTTGATTGTCCCCGCCCCATGTGGGCTGAGCGTGCTGAGCAGGATGTATGTGGGCACCCATCCTCCTTGTTCCGAGCCGACGTGGCGCGAGCCTACCACCCACGGTCCGGCGTGTCCGGTCGTGACCGCCCGCTGGCCTAGGATGCACCGCATGCGCACCCGGCCATACGACGGCGGTCGCCGTGGGACGATCCCCGGCGTCATCGCAACCGCTGCGGCCGTCCTCGCCATCAGCGTGTTCCTGCCCTGGTACACCGCCGACGTCGCACCACCGTTCTCACCCGAATCAAGTTCCGGCTGGGACTCCTCTGTGCTGGCGCGCGGGGCGTTCGGCATCAGCGTGCTGCTGCTCATGGCAGCCCTGCTCATCCTCCTCGACCTGCGTGGGACGCTGCCGCTTGACGCCGACGTGGTGCGTGCCCTCTCGTGGCTCTGCCTGGTGCTGGCGCTCGCCGCCACCGCCCTTGTGGCGTGGCGCCTGGTGCGTCCGCCCGGCCCAGCCGAGTTCCTTGCCCGCGACGTGGGCCTGTACATCGCCCAGGCGGCGGCCATCGTCGCACTCGTGGGCTCCATCGCAATCGTCCGGCCCCGTGCCTGACCGGAGTTACTCATGATCGCTGTCGAGCGCACCATCAACGTGGCAATCGCCCGGGACGAGGCCTTTCGCCGCGTGGCCGACTTCGGCCGTGCGTCGGAATGGGACCCGGCCCTCGCCTCGTCATCGCAGGAGACCCCCGGCGACCCGGGCCTCGGCACCTCGTTCGCCATCGTCGCCGAGTTCCGCGGCAAGCCGACACCCATGACCTACGTCATCACCGAGTGGGACCCACCGAGCCGGCTGGTCATCACCGGCACCGGCGAGAAGGCGAGTGCCCTCGACACCATCACCTTCACCGATGCCGCCGACGGTGGCACCACCATCACCTACTCCGCCGAGCTCGGCCTGACCGGTGTGCTCAGGTTCGCCGAGCCGCTCCTCAACAAGACCTTCGCCGCCATGGCCGACAAAGCCGTTCTGGGCCTCGCCGCCTGGCTCACCGGGACCGCCGTCAGCGAGTGACCAGCTGTTCGTGCGCCTCCGTGCTCACACGCCGGGTTGGGCCATGAACCCCGGCGGACTACCGCAGCGGTCGGTTTCGGGCGGGCGCGGTGTTCCACTGCCGACAACTCGCGAATAGCGCTGAAGCGTGCCGCCCCGGGCGGCACCCTGCACCGACCGCTGCGGTAGTCGTCAGTGGAACACC
>CANJMX010000149.1 GCA_947475125.1 Actinomycetota bacterium | reverse complement strand
GTACACGCCCCGCACCAGCGCGTCGAGGTACTCCACCTCGCGCTTGGGCGGGATGCGCTTGCTGGTGCCCGGAGCACCGCACATCTCCTTCGCCTTCCAGAAGGCCTTGAACCACTCGTCCACCTGTCCGGGCAGCGAGCAGTACGGCGACACGTCGTGCTCGCCGTCATCAATGTCCACGTGGCGCTCGAATGTGCGTGCGCCCTTGGCGTAGGCGATCATCATCGACGACGTCCAGTCGGTGCACTCGTGCGTGGAGAAGCCGATGGTGAGGTCGGGGTACCGGTCGCGCAGAAAGTCCACCTGGTTGATCTCAAGCTCTGAGTCATCCGACGGATAGAGCGATACGCAGTGGTTGAGCGCCAGCGAGATACGCCGGTGATCGAAGAATGTGACCAGATCGTCCATGTCCTTCAGCGTTGATCCACCCGTGGAGGCAATCACGGGCACGCCGAGCGTGGCGATCTTCTCGATCAGCACCCAGTCGTTGAGGTCGGAACTCGCCAACTTCACCAGCGGCAGATCAAGTTCGCGGCACAGGTCAACCGAGGCCTCGTCAAAGGGTGTGGCCATGGGGATGCAGCCGGCCTTCTTCACCGCATCGCAGAGCGTGGCGAACTCCTCGCGCGCGAGGTAGGTGGCCTCGGTCTTGGAGATGTACCGGATATCAGTGCGGTCCCTGTGATCCTTGTGGATAAAGGAGGCGGGATCACGGAACTGCAACTTGAGCGCGGCGCGCACGTTGTTGAAGCGCACGACCTGCCCGAACTCCTCGATGATCCTGAGGCCGCGATCAATCTTGCCCCAGTGGTTGTTCGCAATCTCGAGGACGAACAGGTCCTCGAACGGCTCGCGGTGAATCGTCACGTGCTGATCGGTCCTTTGTCGGTCTAGCGCTGCGAAGGGCCGTCAAGACCACGGCCCTCGGAGTGGATTGTCTGCCGCACCACATAGAGCGGGCGCTGGCGTGACTCCACAAACACCATGCCCAGATACTCGCTCATCACGCCGAGCACGATGAAGAGCAGCCCGAACAGCAGGGTGATAAGGCAGGCCAGCGTACCGAAGCCCGGAAAGGGCACGCCGAAGGCAAGAGCCTGGATGACCAGGACGAAAAAGGCGATGAACGAAACCGCCCCAAGTGCGAAGCCGATCAGCGGAAATGCTCGGAGCACCTTGAAAGATGACGCGAGGATGCCGCGATAGGCGAACCCGGCGGTTTCGAAGACCCGGAAGTTCGACTCGCCACCGAAGCGCGGTGGGCGGTCGTGCTTAACGCCGGTGGAATGGAAGCCCAGCCAGCCCCAGGTGGATCGCACCATGCGGTTACGTTCGTCAAGCGAGTTGAAGGCCTGATACGCACGGCGGTCCACCAAGCGGAAGTCGCTGGCATTCCTTGGCACCGGCGTGTCCGACATCTTGTCGATGAGCCAGTAGAAGACCTGCGCCGCGGCACGGCGAAACAGGCTGTTGTCTTCCCGGTTCCCGATGACCCCGTAGATATTCTCGTAGCCCTGCTCCCAGAGCTCTACGAACTGGGGAATCAATTCGGGGGGGTCCTGCAGGTCGGCGCTCATGATGAGCGCGGCATCGCCGGTCGCCCGGTCGAGGCCGGCGATCATGCCGCCCTCCATCAGGAAGTTGCGCGAGAGCTGCACAATTGTGTAACGAGAATCAGCCTCTGCAATCGCCACCAGCTTGTCGAACGTCGCATCATGCGACCCGTTTTCGACGATGATCGCCTCGAACTCGTAGCGCGGCCCAAGTTCTGCGAACACGGCATCCAACCGCCGTGTGAGCTCGTCGACACAGTCCTCCTCGTTGTACGCGGGGATGACGATGGAGATGGTGGTCACGTGACCATCCGGCTTCCGGGCGCGCGGAGAGGGTGCGGGAGCGGAGATATTCGACGACACGGGACGATTCTAACCGCCGCACCCGACGACCGTCGTCGTCGTGGGTTGCCGTTGGGTAGTCTCGACCAGATGAAGGCCATCATTCTTGCCGGGGGCATGGGCACCCGACTGTCCGAAGAGACCGACGTGCGGCCCAAGCCGATGGTCGAGATCGGCGGCATGCCGATTCTCTGGCACATCATGAAGCACCTCGGCACGCACGGCGTGACCGAGTTCGTGGTGTGTCTCGGGTACAAGGGCCACGTCATCAAGGAGTGGTTTAACGACTACTACCTGCGTACCAGTGACGTCACCTTCGACATGTCCGATGGCTCGATGCAGATCCACCGCACTCGGGCCGAGCCATGGAAGGTCACGCTGTTGGAGACCGGTCAGGACACCATGACCGGTGGCCGCATCAAGCGTGCCCTTGATCACCTGCAGGAAACCGAGCCAGTGTTCATGACCTACGGCGACGGTGTTGCCGATGTCGACGTCACGGCGCTTCGTGCCTTCCACGACGAGTCGGGCACCCTTGCCACCGTCACCGCGGTGCAGCCCCCGGGCCGGTGGGGCGCGCTCGACGTTCATGGCGACCTCGTGACGCACTTCCGCGAGAAGCCAAAGGGCGACGGCACCTGGACCAACGGTGGCTTCTTCATTATCGATCCCAAGGTGGCCGGGTACATCGACGGCGACCCCACCATCTGGGAAGAGACCCCCCTTCGTACGCTGGCTGCAGAGGGCCAGCTGTCGTCATTTCGTCACGAGGGTCACTGGCAGGTGATGGATACCCTCAAGGACAAGATGGATCTTCAGGACGCCTGGGACAGCGGTGCGCGCCCTTGGGTGACATGGGAATAGACCCGGCCTTCTGGGCCGGCAAGCGCGTCCTCCTCACGGGTAACACAGGCTTCAAGGGGTCGTGGCTCACCCTGTGCCTGCTGCAACTCGGCGCCGAGGTGCACGGCCTTGCGCCTGGTGCACCGACGGAGCCCTCGCTGTACGACCTCGCGGGCCTGGCCGACGACGTGCCGCAGGCGGCCATCGACATCCGCGACTACGACCGCGTGGTTGCAACGGTGCGCGATGCGCGTCCCGACATCGTCATCCACATGGCCGCACAGCCCATCGTGCGCGAATCGTTCAGCACTCCACGGGAGACCTACGAGGTCAACGTGATGGGCACCGTCAACATCCTCGACGCCGTGCGCGTGGCGGGTGCGTCGGTGCAGGCGGTGGTCAACGTGACTTCCGACAAGTGTTATGAGAACCGTGAATGGGAGTGGGGCTACCGCGAGGACGAGCCCATGGGGGGCTACGACCCGTACTCAAACTCCAAGGGCTGCAGCGAGCTGGTCACGGGCGCGTACCGGCAGTCGTTCTTCGGCGATGCCGATACGGCCCGCGTGGCATCCGTGCGTGCCGGCAACGTGATCGGCGGCGGCGACTGGGCGGCCGACCGCCTCATCCCCGACATCATGCGCGCAACCCTTGCCGGCAAGGTCGTGCCCATCAGGCGCCCCGGCGCCATCCGCCCATGGCAGCACGTGCTCAATCCGCTCAGCGGTTACCTCGAAGTCGTAGAGCGCCTCTGCGATGACCCTTCGATGGCCACGGCCTTCAACTTCGGGCCTGACGAATCGGACACTCGCCCCGTGCAGTGGCTGGTTGAGCAGATTGACCAACGATGGCCCGATCCGATCAATTGGGAGATCGACCCGGGTCCGCACCCGCACGAGGCCACGTATCTGAAGCTCGACTCCAGCCGCGCCAAGGCCCGTCTTGGCTGGACGCCGCACTGGGGCCTGGCCGAGGGCCTTGACGCAATCGTCGAGTGGTATCTCGCCCTGCGCGATGGCGCGTCGGTACGCGACACCACGCTTGCCCAGATCCAGCGCTTCTCGAGCACCTACGACAATCCACACCGGAGTGACGCATGAAGTACGCAGAGGTCGTCGTCGACTGGCTGAAGCAGATGG
>CANJMX010000148.1 GCA_947475125.1 Actinomycetota bacterium | reverse complement strand
GTGGTGGTGGGCACCGACCCGGCGGTGACCTACAGCGCCACCGCGCCCCTGCCCCCCGCGCTCGACGAGATGATGTTCGCGGGCTTCCTGCGCGGCAAGCAGGTGGAGATGGTGAAGGCCATCACCCAGGACATTGAGGTGCCCGCGCACGCCGAGATCGTGATCGAGGGCTACGTAGATGCCACCGATCTGGGCGACGAGGGTCCGTTCGGCGACCACACCGGCTTCTACACGCCGGTTGACCAGTACCCGCGGTTCCATGTGACGGGCCTCACCATGCGCCGTGACGCCATCTACAGCACCACCATCGTGGGGATGCCACCGATGGAGGACTTCTGGCTGGGCAAGGCCACCGAGCGCCTCTTCCTGCCTCTCATCAAGATGACCGTGCCCGATCTGGTGGACATGAACCTGCCGCTTGAGGGCGTATTTCACAACTGCGCAATCGTGAGTGTGAAGAAGCGCTACCCGGGTCATGCGAAGAAGCTCATCAATGCCGTGTGGGGCCTTGGCCTGCTGTCGCTCACGCGCTGCGTGGTGGTGGTGGATCACGACGTGGACGTACGGGATGTGTCGCAGGTCGCATTCCGGGCCTTCTCAAACGTGGATGCCGGGCGCGACATGCTGGTGATGGAAGGCCCTGTGGACGCCCTTGACCACGCTGCCCCATACGCCGCCTACGGCGCCAAGGTGGGGTTTGATGCCACGGCAAAGTGGGAGGGAGAGGGCCTCGTACGCCCCTGGCCAGACGAAATCCGCATGACCGACGATGTACGACAGCGGGTGGATGCCCGCTGGGCAGACCTCGGTATCCATCTCCCAGGGGCCGAGAACTACCGGTGAGTCCCGGTGCAACGGGGACAACCGGCCCCACATCAGCCCATTGCGCGTGCGGATGCAATCGGTTTGACTTCGCCCCGCTAGTGTCACTTATCCAGTGAACGTCTACGGAGGTCGGAGTGGCTGAGGACGAGCCGGACAGCGGCGCGCCCGGAACGCAGGCGGGACCCTACGAGGGCCCACGTGCGACCGACTTCACCCCGGAAGCCGATCATTCGGACGACCCGGGGTACATCACGCGTACCCGCTTCCTTGGCACCGTGGCAATTGTCGGCGGCGGAATCCTCACCGCCGCCATCTTGGTGCCGGTCGTCGGATTCGCGGTTGCCAACCCACTGAAGAGCGAGCAGTGGCGCTGGGTTGACATCGGTCCGGCCAGCGACTTCCTCAAGAATGCGCCGCCATACGCCAACGCAACCCCCTCGACGAAGATCGGCGAGGTCACCTCGCTGGCCGTCTCGGGTACCGACCCCGAGGCCGACCGGCGCATCTACCTCATGTTCGGTCTGGTGGACCCCTCGGCCAAGCCTATTCCCGGCCCAGACGAGTCGACCGCTGCCTTCGACGCCCGCTTCAAGGCGTGGGCCGCAGGCCTCACGGCCGCCGACATGGACACGTTGGCCATCTGGAACCGCTGCGCGCACCTGGGTTGCCCGGTTGCCTACGCAGCCGGATCACAGGGCTTCATCTGCCCGTGTCACGGCGGCGCCTACGACTCGCGCGGCCTCGTCACCGGTGGCCCGCCGCCGCGTCCGCTCGACCGCCTCGACGTGAAGATCGTCGACCAGTCGCAGCAGTACTCGGCCGCGGACGTCGCAAGTGGCAAGGACCGCCTCAGTCTGCAGCAGGCCATTGCCAAGTCGTCCAACCCGAAGGTGCGGATGCTGGTGGGCAAGGCCTACTCGATCTCTGCCGAGCAGGAGCCCTTCCCGCTGCGTGCGCCCGGCGAGCCCGTGACCGGCACCCTCTCCAACCTCTACCCGTTCACCTAGGAGCGCGCGATGACCACAAAGGACATCGGGCCGAAGAATCCGGTCGAGCAGGGCGTGGCCCAGGCCGCCGACTACGTCGACGAGCGGTCAGGCGTGAAGAACAGTGGCCGTTGGCTGATGTTCCGCAACATCCCCGCCGGTACGAGTTGGTTCCAGACCCTCGGCTTCACCGCAATGGCGCTCTTTGGCATGCAGGCCATCACCGGGATCATCCTGGCGATGTACTACAAGCCGGACCCCAACACGGCATTCGGCAGCATCGCCCACATCACCAACGAGGTGACATGGGGATGGATGGTGCGGGGCATGCACAAGTGGGGCGCCTCGGCGATGATCGTCATCGTGTTCCTGCACATGGGACGTGTGTTCATCTGGGGCGCCTACAAGTACCCGCGTGAACTCACGTGGGTCACCGGCGCCATGCTTCTGATGATGACCATGATGATGGGCCTCACCGGTTACCTGCTGGTGTGGGACCAGAAGGCCTACTGGGCCACCGTGGTCGCCGTGAACATCTTCGCCAGCGCCCCCATCCTGGGGCCGTACATCGGCGACATCCTCCGCGCCGGCCCCGAATTCGGGCCAGATACGTTGTCGCGCTTCTATTCGATCCATATGTTGTTAATTCCAGGTGGAATCGCGACCTTCATCGGTCTGCACCTCTACTTCATCATCCGCCTCGGCATCTCCGAGCCGCCCTGGGCCAAGCGTGCCCTGCGCGTGCAGCGTGACGAAGAGGATGCCCGTCGCAAGGCGGCGCGCAATCGTGACGCCGGACTGAAGGGCAGCGTGTCGTTCCCGCCCGCAGTCGTTACTGACGGCCAGGAGGTCTCCCGATGAAGAAGGCCGACAAGGTCGCGTACGACAAGGACTACGCGGCGTCGAAGAAGAACGGCAAGCCGTTCTTCCCGTATGCGATCTACAAGGACACCATCATCGCGGGGCTCGCCATTCTGGCGGTCATCGTGCTCGCGATCACAGTGCGAGCTGAGGTGGGCGAGCCGGTCAACCCGGCGACCACCGACTTCATCCCGCGTCCTGAGTGGTACTTCTACTTCGCGTTCGAGCTGCTGAAGATCTTTGCGAACCAGAACGCGCTCACCCCGGTGATCATGGCCACGTTCATGGTGCCGAACATCCTGATCATCCTGCTGGTGATCTGGCCGTTCATTGACCGTGGTCCCGAGCGCCGCATCTGGAAGCGTCCGTTCGCACTGGGCACCGCGGTACTGGTGACCACGGGCCTTTGCTACCTCACCTTCATCGGTGCCACCACACCCGAGGGCGTCGCCAAGGGCGAGACCCTTCCGCTCACCGGATTGGATGCCGCTGCGACCACGGGCGAGGCGCTCTATCTGGCCAATGGCTGCAGCAGTTGCCACATGATCAAGGGAGTTGGTGCGCCCGGGCCAGGGCCGGAACTCACCAACGAAGGTGCCAAGGGCTGGGATAACGCGAAGATGGTCCAGTGGCTGAAGGCACCGCTGGCGCCGATGCCTTCCTTCGCATCCCTGCCGCCCGAGGATCTCGACAATCTCGCGACATTCCTGAACGGGCTGGGTACCAAGTACAAGTAGGCCCCCAACGCGGGGATGTGGTCGTGTTCCGGGGTCCCGTAGTACGGGACCCCGGCTCGTTTTCACCCCCCGTGGCCTACGATCACCCCGATGCGTGTGTTCCTCGGAATCACCGGTGCGAGCGGTGCCGCCTATGGCGGTCGGACCCTTCTCGCGCTCACTGCGGCAGGGCACCACGTGGGCCTGTGCGTGTCGGATGCCGGATGCCAGGTGATAAGCCACGAGATCCTCGGTGAGGGTCCCCGCCCCACCTCACGCGACCACGTGATGGATCGCTTTCTGGCGGACCACTGCGACCCCGCCGGGTCCGTGGACGTGCTCGCGCCCGACGACATCGCCTGCTCATTCGCATCGGGATCATCCGGTGCGCGGGTGGCACTCGTGATGCCGTGCTCAACCTCATCGCTCGGCAGAATTGCCCATGGCACCGGCGACAACCTCATCCACCGGGTTGCCGAGGTGATGCTGAAGGAGCGCGGCCAGTTGGTGCTGGTGCCGCGCGAGACCCCGGCAT
>CANJMX010000147.1 GCA_947475125.1 Actinomycetota bacterium | reverse complement strand
GGTTGCGCTAGCATCCTGCCGCCTCAGGGCCGGTCACCGGGCGGGTGGCGGAATTGGTAGACGCGCTGGCTTCAGGTGTCAGTGTTCGTAAGAACGTGGGGGTTCGAGTCCCCCCTCGCCCATCTCAATCAGCGCGTCCTCTCGGGGCGCGCATCTGCTCCGGACTGCAGCACGCGTTACGGAGCGGGGGGTCGCAGAAGTGGACATGGACGACACGGGTACAGATCACGGTCATGACGACCAGCCAACGGGCATCTCGGGGCCGCTTCCCGATGGCGCCGACCGTGAGCCCTCGTCGGGCTCCGGATCCTCGCGCAGTGGCAGCGACTCCGGCGGCAGCCGCCGGGGGCGTGGTGGCTCCGGTGGCGGTCGTCGCCGCGGGGGCTCCGGTGGCAGTGGTGGCAGCAGTGGCGGCGGTGGTGGCTCGCGCCGCTCCATGCCGGGCGGCGGCTCCGCAGCGCTCAAGAAGCCGGCGGTGCGCATCGGAATCGCGGTTGCCGGCGTCATCATCCTCATCATCATCGCCACGCTCGTCATCCAGGGGTGCCGCCGCAGTCAGCTGGAGGACTCCTACAAGTCGTACATGGGTGATGTCACAACGATCGTGACCGCCTCGGCCAAGGAGGGTGACTCCCTCCAGCAGATCCTCGCAAACCAGAACGGCGCGAAGGCGGCCGAGCTGCAGGTGCAGGTGCGCGACCTCTCCAACAAGGCGCAGTCCCTGGTGGGCCAGGCCGAGAGCCTCGGGTCGCCCGATTCGCTGTCGGCTCCCAACCAGAGCCTGGTCACCGCATTGCAGTACCGCGTGACCGGCCTGAAGGCGCTCGCCGACTCGCTGCCATCGGTTGTCGATTCAAAGAATCGCGCGTACTCGTCGGCCACCCTGGCCAGCGCCATGCAGCGGTTCCTCGCGAGTGACGTCATCTATCAGGACTCGTTCGTGGGCCCCGCCAAGCGCGCGCTTGCCGACGCCGACGTAACAGGTGTGCAGGTTCCCGATCGCCAGTTCTTCCTGGGCGGTATCCGTGCCGACCAGTCGTCGCCCACCGGCGCCGCCCAGCTCATCCCGGGCCTCCAGCGCACGGGTGGCAGCGCGCTGTCGGGCACCGACACCACGTCCACGTCGGGCGTGCTTCACGGCACGGGCATCGCATCGGTGCAGGCGCTTCCGGAGGGCCTCGCCCTGTCGGCGGACTCCGAGACCCAGATCCAGGCATCCGACAAGTTGCAGTGGCAGATCACGGTGGAGAACGCCGGCGACGCCACCGAGACCAATGTCGTGGTGCGCGTGACGTTCTCAAGCACGGCATCCGCCAAGGACGCCCAGGTCTCCGAGAAGTCCATTCCCTCGATCGAATCGGGTCAACAGCAGTCGGTGACCCTGCCGGGTCCGAAGAGCCCCACGTTCGGGGATGCCTCGGTGCTCAAGGTCGAGGTGGTGCCGGTGCCCAATGAGACGCGCACCGACAACAACCGGGCCGAATACCCCGTCAAGATCGTCTTCTAGTTCCGCCGGTCATGACCGCATGAGCGGAGGCATCGCCTATCTCGGTCCGCCGGGCACCTTCTGCGAGGAGGCCCTCATCGCCCTGGTGGGCGCCGAGGCCGCCGCGCGGGAGGTGCCGAAGCCGACCATCGCGGCGTGTTTCGACGCGGTATCGACGGGCGAGGTGGCACAGGCGCTGGTGCCCATCGAGAACGCCATTGAGGGCGGCGTCACGCAGACGCTCGACCAGTTGGTGACCCACGCGGGTGGCATCGTCATCCGTGGCGAGGTCATCCATCCCATCCGCCATCACCTCATCGCCCGCCCGGGGCTTGCGCTCGCCGACATCACCCGCGTGCAGAGCCATCCGCATGCCACCGCGCAGTGCGGCCATTGGCTCACCGAGATGCTGCCCGGCGCCGAAGTGGCCGCGGCGCTCTCCACCGCTGATGCCGTGCGCACCGTGGTGCGGTCGCACGAGCCAGAAGCGGCGATTGGCAACTTCCGCGCCGCGGAGATCTATGGGGGCGTGGTTCTGGCCGAGGATGTGGCCGACTCGATGGAGAACCACACGCGATTCGTGCTGGTGGGTCGCGACGAGGCCGAGGCCTCAGGGGATGGCGCATTCACCACGTCGATCGTGTGTGCAATCCCTCGTGACCGGCCAGGCGCGCTGCTCTCCATCCTCCAAGAATTCTCGCTGCGCGCCGTCAACCTGACGCGCCTCGAGAGCCGTCCGGCACGGACCGGCCTGGGGCGCTACGTGTTCTTCATCGATGCCCAGGGGAGCCGTGCACGCGACCTGCCGCTTGCGGCCGCACTCGATGCCATCGAGCAGGGTGGCATCGCGCACGTCATCGCGCTCGGGTCCTACAGGGCTGCAACTCAGACGTAGCCAGCGGGCGAGTTGGCCGTGCGGTATGGCTAGCATCCCTCGCGAATGGGGGTGGTCCCACAGCACGTACTAGTCCTCAACGCGTCGTACGAGCCCATCAACGTGTGCTCAATTCGACGTGCGCTCGTACTTCTGCTGAAGGAGAAGGCGGAGATACTCGAGCACGCGGCGCGCCCTGTTCGTGGGGTGGGACGCGACTTTGCCGCGCCCCATGTCATCCGGCTCGTGTATCGGGTGAAGGTGCCCAGATATGAAGCACGCCGAATGAGCAGGCGCGCGCTGTTCGCCCGCGATGGCTACGAATGCCAGTACTGCGGAAGCCGCACCCGCCTCACCATCGACCATGTGGTGCCAAAGAGCCGGGGCGGCGACTCGTCATGGGGAAATGTGGTCACCTCATGCGCCCCCTGCAATGCACGCAAGGGCAGCGCCCTGTGCCACGAGATCGCCATGTTCCCCCGGCATACGCCACGCCCGCCACGACCCGACGTGTTTATCGACGTGGCCGCCCCCAGGCGCCCTGACGCCTGGGATCCGTACCTGCGCGCCGCCGCCTGACGGGCACAGCACGGCGCGGGCATGGCGCTCAGGGGTAGTTTCTCCCGTATGAGTGACCCCCGCGGCAAGAAAACCCACGATGACATGTGGGACAGCGGCACCCATGGCCTGATCACACGCATCGCCGTGGTTGCGGCGCTCGCCGGACTGCTCTTCGGGTTTGACACCGGTGTCATCTCCGGTGCACTCGATTACATCGGCGACGCATTCCACCTGGGCGACGTCGGCAAGAGCGCCGTCGTGTCGTCTGTGCTGCTGGGTGCGGTCGTGGGTTCGCTCGTGGCGATGGCGATTATCGATCGCATCGGTCGCCGCCGCAGCCTCATCGCGTCGGGCGTGGTCTTCATCGTCGGGTCCGTGGCATCGGCCGTGGCACCCGGAGTGGGTGCCCTCGATATCGCACGTCTGCTGCTGGGCGTGGCCATCGGCATCAGCGCAGTCGCGGCACCGATGTACATCACTGAGATTGCGCCCGCGGCCCGCCGTGGGCAACTGGTGTCGTTCTTCCAGCTCATGATCACCATCGGCATTCTGGTCGCCTACGTCAATGACGAAGCATTCTCGAGCAATGGCCAGTGGCGCTGGATGCTCATTACGGGTATTGCGCCGGCCATCGTGCTGCTCATCGGAATGCGGGGACTCCCGGAGAGCCCGCGCTGGTTCATGTTGAAGGGCCGCGACGCCGATGCGCGCAAGGTGCTCGAGAAGGTCAACCCAACTGAAGTTGAGTCGGAGATGGCTGAGATGCGCCGGGGCATCGACGAGGAGAAGTCGGCGTCATTCCGCGCACTGGTGCAGCCGGTGCTGCGCCCCGCGCTCATCGTGGCCATAGGTCTCTTCATCATCCAGCAGTTCACCGGCATCAACACGGTCATCTACTACGCGCCGCGCATCTTCCAGGACGCCGGCTTCGGGGCCGGGTCGGCCGCCATCTGGGCCACAGTCAGCGTGGGCGTCATCAATGTGCTGGCCACGCTTGGGGCACTTGCCCTCATTGACCGCGTGGGCCGAAAGCCGCTGCTCTACACCGGTCTTGCCGGCATGGCGG
>CANJMX010000146.1 GCA_947475125.1 Actinomycetota bacterium | reverse complement strand
GAGGCGCAGTCAGGGAGGTTGGGCATCATCTGACCGCCACCCAGCTGACCACCGGGCGGTGGGCCACCCTGCTGACCACCGGGCGGTGGGCCACCCTGCTGACCACCGGGCGGTGGGCCACCCTGCTGACCACCGGGCGGTGGGCCACCCTGGCCACCCTCCTGGGCCAGGGAAAGCGACGTGCCGATACCTGCTGACAGAAGCAGGGCTGAGCACAGTGTGATGCCGGTCACGCGGGCAAAGCGGTTCATGGCGGTACCTCGAGGTTCGAGACGGTGGGGAAGTATCACGGTCTGCAGATAATCAACACCATACGCCTGGTTCGCGACGCGGGCGAAGGAATGTGTTCCTCAGCGCGCCAGGTCGTCCCTCAGCCGCACGGCCTCGCGCAGATATGAGTGCGAAACGGCTCGATCGGCAGGCATATATGCATGGATCATCAGACGGATGCAGAGGGGAAGCGATCCATCCACCGGGATCTCACGGGCGCAGATGAGGGGCACCGTCGCCAGGCCCATGTTGCGCGCGGCCACTGCCGGGAACTGCGACGAGATGTCGTTGGTGGCCGTAAAGATGATGGACACCATGTCGTCGGGTGTCAGCCCATTGGCGGCAATTGCATCGTCAAGCAGTTCGGCCGTTGCCGACAGCACCTCATCGGCGTCGTCGCGGGGCACGGTGGTTGCGCCACGGATGGCACGCACGCGGTCGCTCATCGGGTCACTCCTGCGATCTGCTCGAGCTTGGTGATCTCCGTCGAGGCCAGCGAACGGAATTCGCCGCGCCGCAACTTGCCAAGCCCGAGGCCACCGTACCGGGTGCGCGCAAGCTTGCGCACCGGGTGTTCAATCACGTCGCACATGCGGCGCACCTGACGGTTGCGGCCCTCGGTGATCTCGATGCTCAGCCATGTGCAACCGGGTGCCTGCCGGTCAAGGATCTCCACCACTGCCGGCTGGGTCATGCCGTCCTCAAGTTCAATGCCTTCGCGCAGTTGCCGTACGCCGGCCGCTGACACCCGACCGGCCACCATGGCCTCGTAGGTCTTGGGTACCTTCGAACTCGGGTGCATCAACTGGTGGGCCAGGTCGCCGTCGTTGGTGATGAGGAGCAGGCCCGTGGTATCGATGTCGAGCCGCCCGACGGGGTACAGGCGCACGTCGTCGGGCATGGGATCGAGCACCGTCGGCCGCCCTTCAGGGTCGTACGCCGTCGAGACCATTCCCATGGGCTTGTTGAGCATGTAGGTGTAGATGGGCTCGGGGTTGACGGGACTGCCATCCACCTCAAGGCGGTCGGTGCTCTGCACCACCTGGCCCACATGGGCCACCTCGCCATTTACCGTCACACGCCCTTCGGCGACCAGCAGCTCGGCCGCACGCCTGCTGGCCACCCCGGCCTGGGCGAGGGCGCGGTGCACCCTCATGCCCTCAGGCGTCACCGGTCTCGGCTTCCGCGATGAGTTCGGCCTGCTGCAGGCGGGCACGTATTGCCTGCGCCTCGGGCCCGGTGAGCTCAAAACGCTCGAGGGTGGGCAGATCGCCCCGCCGCGCGAGTCCGAATCGTTCAAGAAAATGCGTGGTTGTCTGGTAGCGCGCGGGCCCATTGGGCTGGGCGCGGTCGCCCTCCTCAATCAGCCCACGGTCAAGAAGGCTGGTGACGGTGGAATCGACATCTACACCGCGCAGGCGGCCGATTTCGCGCCGGGTCACGGGTTCCAGATACGCGACGACGGCCAGGGTCTCGAGCGCGGCGGGCGACAGGCGATCCTCGCGCGGCCGGGCCCGCAGGCGGTCGCAGATGGGTGCCAGGTCGGCACGGGTGCGAAGCGCCCAGCCCCCGGCCACCTCGGCCAGTTCGAGCCCAGTGCCCTCGGCGTGGCGCTCACGAAGTTCATCGAGCGCGCGATTGACCTCGGCGGGCGACTCATCGGTGATCTCCATCAGCGTGGGCTGATCGAGTGGCTCGGGCGCGATAAACAACAGGGCCTCAATTGCACGGGCCAGCTCGGTCATCGCACGCCCGTGATGAGGATGTCGCCAAATGGCACGTCCTGACGCAGCTCGGCCTCGCCGCGGCGCACCAGCTCAAGCGCAGCGAGCAGCGTGAGGGCCTCCTCCAGGCGATCGCAGTCGACCACCATGGAATCGAACGACACCTCACGCAGGCGGGCGATCGACTCACGCAGTCGCCCGAGCAGTTCGGGGAGCGGGCGTCGGGCCACGCCCATGTGTTCGAGCGACGGGACTGGCGGTGCCTCCACCATCTTGTCCATGGCCGCGCGCAGGCGCGCCGGGTCGTCGCGCACGGGTACGGGGGTGGCGGTGCCCGGCGGCACCCGTCGGTAACGGGGACCCTGTGCCGCGCGAAGGCGCTCGGCAAGCCAGTGTGCGGCACGCTGAAATGGGGCGTAGGCCACCAAGCGGGCGGAGAGCGCCTCGCGCATGGCGATGGCGTCCGGGTCGGGCTCGTCCTCCACCTCTTCGCCCAACATGCGCCGGCCCTTGAGGTCGGCCATCGCGGCCAGCAGCAGTACAAGCTGGCTGGCGGCGTCAAGATCCCACCGCTCGTCGGTGCCGGTGGTGACCGACTCCTCCACCAGATCGGCCAGCGGCAGCTCGAGGAGGTCCACCTCATCCCGCAGCAGAAGGGTGAGCAGCAGGTCGAACGGGCCCTGGAAGAGGTCGATCTCGACCTGCTGGGTGAGGGCCGCGCTGGAATCGAGTACGGGCACGTCGATCAGGTTACCGGTGCGCCCGGTCGTGACCCTCCCGGGGTGCGGCCAAAGCATGCGATCATGCCGCCCGATGAGCATCCGCACCTCACAACGCATCGCCGCGATTCCTCACTATGAGCCCGGTCTCACGATGGCTGAGGTCATGTCGGCATACGGCCTCGAATCGGTGGTGAAGCTGGCATCGAATGAGAGCCCGTTCACCCCGCTGCCAGCCGTGGAGAAGGCCATCGCGGCCCAGATGGATGGGCTCAACCGGTACCCCGATAGCGCGGCACGCGACCTGAAAGCGGCCATCGCCGACCGCCACGCCGTTGGTGTGTCGCAGGTGGCCGTCGGAAATGGCTCGTGCGAGCTCATCGTGAATGCCGGTGAGGCGCTGCTCGACCCGGGCACCACCATCATCTACGCAGATCCATCGTTCGCCATGTACCCGCACCTGGCCGCCGCCGCAGGTGCCGACGCCATCGCGGTGCCGTTGGCGCCCGATGGGGGGCACGATCTCAATGCCATGGCCGCCGCCGTAGACGAGCGCACGCGTCTGGTCGTCATCTGCAACCCCAACAACCCCACCGGCGTGTACCGGTCGGCCGACGAGATCGAAGGATTTCTCGACCTGGTACCCGACGATCTGGCGGTACTGGTGGACGAGGCCTACTACGACTTCGTCACCGAGCCCGATCGCGGTCGCGTGTCGGTGCTGGCCCGCTCGCGCCCCAATCTGTTGGTGACCCGCACGTTCAGCAAGGCCTATGGCCTGTGCGGGCTGCGCATTGGGTACGCAGTGGGGTCGGAATCGTGGGTTCGGGCGCTGCAGTCCGTTCGCCAGCCGTTTAACACCAACCAGTTGGCGCAGGTGGCCGCGCTTGAGAGCCTCAAGCACCCTGCGGCCATTCAGGAGCGCATTGATGAGGCCATTTCGGAGCGGGAGCGCGTTGCAGATGCGCTCACCGAATTGGGTGTGCCCTTTACCCCGAGCCACGGCAACTTTATCCTGATGGAGCCGCCGGGCTCCGGAATGGATGCGGCCGCGCTGCACGAGGACCTCCTCACACGGGGAGTGATCGTGCGGAACGGATCCGCACTCGGGTGCCCCGGCACGCTTCGCGTCACAATCGGTGCGCCGCCGGAGAACGATGCATTCCTCTCCGCGCTCCGCTCCATCGTCCCTGTCTAGACACCGAACGAGGAACAACCCGCAGCCATGATGATCGTGATGAAGCAAAGCGCGAGCGACGGACAGATTCAGTCCGTGGTTGATCGCGTCGTCGCCG
>CANJMX010000145.1 GCA_947475125.1 Actinomycetota bacterium | reverse complement strand
GTGGTGCACGGCGACGCAGCATTCCCGGGGCAGGGCGTGGTGGCCGAGACGCTCAACCTGCAGGGGCTCGTCGGGTACTCAACCGGCGGCACGATCCATGTGATCGTCAACAACCAGGTGGGCTTCACCACCGACCCCGAGGACAGCCGGTCGACCCGGTATGCCAGCGACATGGCCAAGGGCTTCGACATGCCCATCGTGCACGTGAACGCCGATGACATTGACGCCTGCATCTCCGCCGTGCGTCTGGCCACCGAGTTCCGTGCGCGCTTCCGCCACGACGTGCTCATCGACCTCATCGGATACCGCCGTCTGGGCCACAACGAACTGGACGAGCCCGCCTACACACAGCCCGTGATGGCGCGCACCATCAAGGAGCACCCCACCGTCGCAAAGATCTTTGGCGACCGCCTCATCGCCGACGGCGTCATCTCCGACGACGACTACGCGTCGATGGTGCAGGCGGCTGAGGAGCGCATGTCGGCCGCGCACAAGCGCACCCAGTCGGGTCTGGAGCAGGGGTCCGATCAGGACTCCACACGCGACAAGCGCCGTCAGTCGCGCACCAAGTCGATCAAGACCGCGGTGAGCGCTGCCTCACTGCGCAGCCTCAACGAGCAACTGCATATCGCGCCCGATGGATTCACCATCCACGCCAAGCTCACGCCGCAGATGGATCGCCGCCGCAGCGGGCTGGGTGAGGACGACGCCATCACCTGGGCCCACGCCGAGGCCCTCGCATTCGCATCGCTGCTCACCGATGGCGTGCCAATCCGCCTCACGGGTCAGGACGTGGCCCGCGGTACCTTCAGCCAGCGCCACCTCGAAATGCACGAGGTGAGCGACGGAGTTGGCTACGCGCCGCGCAAGGGCCACACCTACGTGCCCATGCAGCACCTGCTGCGGGCGAAGGCATCATTCGAGCTCCACAACAGCCCGCTGTCGGAGGCCGCATGCATGGGCTTCGAATACGGCTACTCCACGCAGGCACCTGAGACGCTGGTGCTGTGGGAGGCCCAGTACGGCGACTTTGCCAACGGCGCCCAGATGATGATCGACCAGTTCGTCTCCACCGGCGAGGCCAAGTGGGGTGTGCGATCGCGACTCACGTTGCTGCTGCCCCACGGCTACGAGGGCAATGGGCCTGAGCACTCATCCGGTCGTCCCGAGCGGTTCCTGCGTCTGGCGGCCGAGGGCAACATGCGAATCGCCAACTGCTCGACGGCCGACAACTACTTTCACCTGCTCAGGCGCCAGGGCCTGCTCGATGAGATCCGACCGCTCGTGGTGTTCACCCCCAAGAGCCTGCTGCGCGCCAAGGCGGCCTCGTGCAGCATGGACGACCTCACCAAGGGGCACTTCCAGCCGGTAATCGACGATCCACGCGTGACCGACCGCGCGAAGGTCACCCGCCTGCTGCTGTGCACCGGCAAGATCTTCCACGAGATCGACGGACACGCCGACCGGGCCGCGCACCCTGAGCTGGCCATCGGCCGGGTTGAGCAGCTGTACCCGTTCCCACGCGAAGAGCTGGTGGCCCTGTACGAGAGCTACCCCAACCTTGAAACCATGCAGTGGGTCCAGGAGGAGCCGCGCAACATGGGCGCGTGGTCGTTCATCACTCGTCGTATCGAGCGCCTTCTGCCCATTGACAAGATGGGCTACGTGGGCCGCCCCGCGCGCGCGTCGGTGAGCGAGGGGTACCCGCAGACACACCAGCTCGAGCAGCAGCGCGTGCTCGAAGATGCCCTCGCGGGCAGGGAGATGACCTTCACATGAGTGATGGACCTCGCGTGGTCGTTCTTGGCGGAGGCCCCGGCGGCGACGTCGCCGCCCTTCGCGCAGCCCAGATGGGCGCGCAGGTCACGCTGATCGAGCGGGCGGAGCTCGGAGGTACCTGCCTCAACTGGGGCTGCATTCCCACCAAGGCCCTACTGGCCGCGGCCGACCTCCTGCGCAAGATTCGCGAGGCAAAAGACTTCGGGATCCTCGTGGGCGAGGTGGGCTACGACTTCGCCGCGATGATGGCCCGCAAGGAGGACATCGTCACCAAGATGCGCGGTGGCGTGCAGGGTGCATGTGAGCGCAAGGGCGTCACCGTGCTGAAGGGCCAGGGCGTAATCGATGGTGACGCCGTGGTGGTCGATGGCACGCGCGTCGAGTACGACCACCTGGTGGTGGCCACGGGCACCGAGCCCGCGGGCCTGCCCGGCATCGACATGGACCACCCCGCCGTGCTCACCAGCAACGACATCCTGGTGCTGCCCGAGGTGCCCGAGACGCTGCTCATCCTTGGCGCAGGGGTCATCGGCTGCGAGTTCGCCAGCCTGTTCCAGCCGCTGGGCGTGAAGGTGACGATGGTGGAGATGCTGCCGCGGATCCTCGCCGGTATCGACAACCGCACCGCCAAGCAGTTCCAGAAGTACCTCGCGAAGGATGGCGCCGAGATCCACCTGGGTCGCCGCCTGGAGGAGGTCACCTCGTACTCCGACACGGGTGTCACCGTGAAGCTGGACGACGGCACCGAGATCTCGGCCGAGAAGATGCTCATCTCAATCGGCCGCAAGCCCCAGACCCGCGATATCGGGCTGGAGGCGGCCGGCGTGCTGGTGAACGAGCGCGGTCACATTGAGGTTGACGAGTTCCTCCGCACGGCGAACCCGAAGGTGTGGGCTGTGGGTGACTGCATCGGTGGCATGCAACTGGCGCACCTGGCATCTGCCGAGGGCGCCCGTGCCGCCGAGAACATCCTGGGCCCGCACCAGGTGCCGATGGACCGCACCGTGGTTCCCTCCTGCATCTATACGCACCCCGAGATCGCCACGGTGGGCCTGAACCGCGACACCGCCGAGGAGCAGGGACTGAAGATCAAGGTGGGGCAGGCCCGCTTTGCCGGATCGGGCAAGGCGCTCGGTGAGGGCGAGAGCGACGGGTTCGCCCAGCTCATCGCCGATGCCGATACCGACCTGCTGCTGGGTGCCACCATCATGGGGGCACACGCCGTGGAGATGATCCACGAGGTGGGTGTGGCAATCAGCGACGGCTACACCATGCGCGACCTGGGCGAGATCATCCACGCGCACCCCACCATCAGCGAAATGGTGATGGATGCCGCCCAGCAGGGCGAGGGCGTGGCGCCCTACCTGTCGTAGGCCCCATGCGCGTCGTCCGGCCGGGTTCGCAGTCGGTGCCAGATGCCCTGGCACTGTCGTTACAGATGCTGGCCGATGCAGATGGCCCGGCACTGGTGGTGCACCAGGTGGCTCCCGCTGCGATCACCTGCGGGCGGGCCCAGCTGAAGACGGTGGACACTGACGCCATCGCCCGGTCGGGGCTGCAACTGGTGCCACGCGCATCGGGTGGCGGCCCAGTGCTGTGGGATGACGATCTCATCGCCATCGACGTGATCCTCATTCACGGTGACCCCCGCCTGCCTGAGGATGTTGTGGCCGCCTACCGCTGGGTTGGCGAGGCGGTGGCATCAGCGCTCCAGGGCCTCGGCATCGCGGGCGCGCGATCCGTCCCACCCGACGAGGCGCGCGCATGGCCAGTGGGCGCCTCATCGGGCCTGTGCTTCGGTGGCCTCTCCCCCTGGGAGGTGGTGGTGGGCGACCGCAAAGTGCTCGGGCTCTCGCAGGTGCGAAAGCAGGCGGGGGCCATCATTCAGGTGGGTGTGCCGATGCGCCTCAACGCCGTGCGCCTTCTGCAGGCGGTCGGTGCGCAGGCGGGCGCGGCACACGACATGGACTCCCGCACCACCGGTGTGGCCGATCTGATCCCGGGTATTTCGCCGGAGCACGTCACCGATCACCTGCTCGCCGAACTGATCCGCTCCGCCATATAGCCCGGATGCACGGCTAGGTTCGGGCGTCAATCACCGGCACGTCGTACGTGCGAAGCGCGGCGTCGGGAGTGAGCAGTACCAGTCCCTCGACCTGCGCCTGGGCGACGAGCATGCGATCGAATGGGTCGCGATGGTGCATCGGAAGTGCCCCCGCTCTGACGGCAT
>CANJMX010000144.1 GCA_947475125.1 Actinomycetota bacterium | reverse complement strand
ATCATGCACGCGCCGAGCGCCGACCTCATCCTGTTTGCGCTGGGGTTCAATGCCCGCCCCACCAACCTCCTCGACTCCCAGCTCATCGGCGGCTTCGTGGGGCTCGGGTCAGGTCAGAGCCTCGGTGCGCTTCTCAGCCGTGTTCTCGGCGTGAAGGTGGCGAAGACGGAGGGCTACTCCGACTGGTCGCGCCGGCCACTTACTGATGCCCAGCTCGAATACGCGGCCGCAGACGTTGCCCATCTCTTCGCAATGGTTGACGAGCTCATGAAGCGCGCCACCGAAATGGGACGCGCCGAATGGGTGCGCGAGGAGCACGAGCGCCGCTTCGGACCCGATGCCCGCATCGCTCAGGACCCGTGGCTCGCCTGGCGCAAGGTGAAGGGTCAGGGACGCCTCACGCCTCCAGAGCGTGCCGCGCTCCGGCGGGCTGCGGCATGGCGCGAAGAGGAGGCGCGGCGGCGCGACCGCCCAGTGGGGTGGCTCATTCCCGACCGCACCCTTATTGAGGTGGCCCGGCGGCGCCCGACAACTCCCGCGAAGCTGCTCGCCGAGCGCGGGGTGCCGGCGGCGCTCAAGGAACGCGAGGCAGCCGGGCTGATCGAGGCGATGGAGATGTCAGCCGACGACGCCCCCATTACGCTCGGCCCGCCGCCGCCTGCCGCGGTGCAAGCGCGCCTCGACACGCTCGTGCCGCTCGCCCAAGTGCTTCTCGGGGCACGCGCGGCGGCGGTCGACCTTGCCCCCACGCTGGTCGCCACACGCGACGAGGTCGAATCGTTCCTCGTCGCAGTCCTCACTGGCGGCGATGGCGCCGACGAAGCGCTCGGTCACGGATGGCGACGCGAGGTCGCCGGCGATGCGCTGGTGGATCTCGCATCCGGCCGTCTGGGTATCGCTCCCTTGGCCGAATCACCGTATCTGCGAGAGATCCGCGTCGACGACTGAAAACGACGTCGGGCCCAGTGGTTCCCCAACCACCGGGCCCGACTTATCACGACTGCGTTACGTGTCTCGGGCGGAGCCCTGCCCCGGTCCGTAACGCAATCGCGCCTCTGGGAGGCCTACGCGGCCATCGCGACGACAATCTCGCCGTGATCTCCGCAGCACTCGCCACCATGGGAGCAACCCGGCACGGTGCAGGGCTCGTCGAGCCTCCACTCCATCCGACTGAGAAGCTCGTTGATCCGGTCTGGATCGACGACCTCCCCGCTCCTCAACTCGATGACAGTGCCCATGGTCTCCTCCTTGAGTTCGCAGTGCCTGACCCACCTCATCTGCGGTGCATCAAACGCCCCGGGGGTGGCGACCCCGTGTCCGTCACGTTATGGCTCGGTGAAGCCCCGATCGGCCTCCGGAGGACCGGCGAATGGCTCCACGAGCGGCGCCAGATCGGCCATTGCGGTGACCAGACCCACCCGGGCACGCGAGGGCGCCGCAGCCGCAAGCGGCAGCACCTGCCACCGCGTGCGCTCGAGATACCGGCCTGCCCAGCGGCGATGCGCATCGCCGGTACGCATCACGAGCGCCTGAATGCTGCGGAGGTTGTCCGAGCGATCTGCGATCTTGAGGAGGTGAGAATCGGGGGGGCCCTGCTCGAGGAGACGCCGGTAGTAGTCGCGGGTTGCTTCCCGCATTCTTCCTTCGGGTGCGGTGAGCCACGTCACAAGGTCAGCAGGGCGCTGTCCGAAGCGCGCCCTGATGTCGGCGGGTGTGGTCAGGGTGTCCTCGACGGTGTCGTGCAGCAGCGCCGCGACGAGGATGTCGCGGTCAGTCACGCCCCACTGCATGAGGGTCATCGCCACTCGTACCGGATGCACCCAGTAGGGCGTATCGCTTCCACGTCGTGTCTGGTCTGCGTGCCGGGTGCGGCCGAACGCGTCGGCGCGCTCAAGGATGCGCCGGTCAGCCGTCGGGCGTGCCGAGAGGGCAAGGTCCCAGGCCTCCTCCACGTCGTCGGTGCGATCGAACTTCCCCGGCCATGCGAGGCGAAGCGGGGCGATCGGGGCCAGTGCCTCACCCGACTCGCCGACTCCGGGCGGTCTGAGTGGGCCGGTGCTCATGGGGTCTAGGGTACCGCGCCCGACCGGCGCCACCAGCACGGACGTCCGGTTGGCCGTGGCGGATCTCGGGTCGAACACCTTCCGCCTTGTGGTCTTCGAGTACACGCTGCCCGACGGCCCGTTCCGTCTGGTGGACGAGATCCGCGAAGTCGTGCGCCTTACTGAGGGGACCCCACCCGGGGCGCCCATCTCGGATGCCGCCATCGCACGCGCGTCGCGCGTGGCGCGCCTGTTCGCCGGCTTCTGCCGGACCTCGAACATCGACGAGGTGCGCGCGGTGGCAACCAGCGCCGTTCGCGATGCCCCGAATGGTGCCGAGGTACTCGCGGCCATCACTGATGGAGGGCTTCCCGCACGAGTTATCTCCGGCGACGAAGAAGCCAGATACGGCTACATCGGTGCGGTCAACGGCACCACGCTGTGCGACGGTCTGGTCGCCGAATTGGGGGGCGGCAGTATTCAGGTAGGGCGGGTGAGGGATCGCCTGCTCACCGAATCGGTGAGCAGGCCCCTCGGCGCCGTACGGATGACCGACGCATTCATGCCGGGGCCAGTGGCCACACGCGATGACGTCCTTCGGCTCCGCCGCCATGCGCTCGACGTCTTTCGCCTCGACCCATGGATCACCGACGGCGATCGGATCGTCGCCATGGGTGGCGCGCTGCGCACGCTGGCCGCCATGGCGCAGAAGGCATCCGATTACCCGCTCGGTGAGGTGCACGGGTACCACCTCACCCGCGATGCTCTCCGGGAACTGATCGATCGGATGGTCGCCCTGCCGGCGCGCGAACGCAAGCGGATCCCTGGGCTGAAGGCCGACCGTGCCGACATCATGCTGGCCGGTGCCGTAGTGGTGGATGCACTCATGCACGCGGCCGACGTGGACCGCATTGAGATCTGCGCTCAGGGCCTGCGATGGGGCGTGTTCTGGGAGGCATTCCTGGCCCCCGAGGATCCGCCGATCATCCAGGACGTACGTGCAACGAGCGTTCGTGACCTCGCGCAGGTATACGGCTACGACCGCCCACATGCCGAGCAGGTGGCACGTCTGGCGGTCGAGATGTTCGACGGGCTCGGCCGGCTCGGCCTGCACGATGCCGACCCGCGCGAGCGGGAGTGGCTCCACGCCGCCGGCATCCTCCACGACGTCGGGACCCTCGTCGACTACAACGACCACCACAAGCATGGTCACTACCTGGTGTTGAACGCGGGGCTCGCGGGATTTCGCCACCGGGAACTGGTGATCATCGCGCAGTTGGTGCGAGGGCACCGTAAGTCCATCCAGTCCCCCGGGGATCTCTCGCGCTTGCTGAAGCGGGGCGATGAGGACCGCATTCTCCGGCTCGCGGCGCTCCTGCGCATTGCGGAGCAACTTGAGGTTGGCCGTGAGCGGGCAATTGAGGGCATCGACTGCGAGCGCTCGGGCGACCTGGTGACATTGCACGTGCGGGCGCAGGGTGATGTTGACGTGGCCATCTGGTCGGCCGAACAGGAGGCGCAGGTGTTCAAGCGCGCCACGGGACATCGGCTCGCCATCAGGAGCGCCTGACGCGTCAGCACGACGCGGCAGGCAGTTAGCCGCCAGCCACCTTCACCTGAAACCGGGTGCGGAGATGGTCGGCGATGCGATCGCGGTGATCTCCTTGGATCTCCACGATGCCTTCTTTGACGGACCCCCCGGAACCCACGAGCCGTCGTAGTTCCTTGCCGACGTCCGCCAGATCAGCGGGTGGGATACCCGTGACGAGGGTCACGGTCTTTCCCTTGCGCCCCGCCTTGGTACGGGATACCCGCACGATGCCATCTGATGCGCCCGCCGACGACCTGGGCGTTGCAGCGGGCTGCATTCGGCCACCCTCGGTAGAGAACACCGTGGAGGATGTGTCGCCGCCCGATCGCCTGATTCGCGCCATGGGGCCGATGGTACCCTCGACGGCCGTGGTCGCCGACCT
>CANJMX010000143.1 GCA_947475125.1 Actinomycetota bacterium | reverse complement strand
TCCGGGTCGAAGGACCGGCGGGCGGGCGAGTATCTGGACCGCGCCTAGGAGGCACGCGCTACGGGCGTCGTCAGGCGAGCCCCTCCTGAAAATCGGGGCGCCGTGCGCCCGGTGAATGAACGGTCGCCAGCACGGCGACATGCTCGCATCAGTGCGAGCGCGGGCACCATAGCAGGGAACCCGCCACCATCATCGCATGCACCAAGTGACGATCGCGGGCCGAACGGTTCCGTACCGGTTGGTGCGCAATGCCCGATCGCGGCACGTGCGCATCACCTTTACCCCTGACGGACTCAGAGTATCCGCCCCAACGCGCCTTCCTGAGAGAGAGATCCGGCGTGCCGTGCAGTCGAAGGAGCACTGGCTGCTACGCCACGAGGCACTGCTGCACCCTCAGGTTCCCGAGCTCCTCATCGACGGCCAGATGCTGCCCTTTCTCGATGGAGCGGTGGAACTGGGTATCCGGCACTCAACCCGTGGATCAGTGCGGCTGCGCCCGGACGACGCCCGTATGGCGGTGGCCGCACCCGATGCGGATTCTGTACGGGCGCTGGTGGAGCGCGGCTACCGCGGGGCCGCCCGCGACTGGTTCACGCTCAGGTGCGATCACCATGCGGGTCGCATGGATGTGACCCACGCATCGATTGGCATCCGCGATCCCCATACCCGGTGGGGATCGTGTTCGGCCCGGGGCGCACTGTCATTCAGCTGGCGGCTGATGATGGCTCCGGCCCGGGTGGCCGAGTACGTGGTGGTACACGAGATGGCGCACCTCACCCAGCTCGATCACTCCCCCGCCTTCTGGGATCTCGTGCAGCACTACAGCCCCGACTTCGCACTGGATCGCCGCTGGCTGCGCGAACACGGCGACTGGCTGTCGCGGGCGCCGGGCAGTACCCCGCGCCCGCCGCTTGACTAGGGGCGGGTCTCCACAAAGGCATCCACCACACCGGGCACTTCATCGCGAATGCGATGGCGTGTGGCACCTCCCAGCCCATGCGCCTCCTCCAGGGTGACGGCGTCGCCCAGCGAGAGGGTGACAAACGCCACCACGCCATCGGCCGTCTCCACCAGACGCACGTCGTGCGGGGGGCGACCGCATGCGTCGGTGGTCACAGCCCGCACCGCCACCTCGATCTCAGCGCCGTCATCCACCACGTGCCCGGCGCCCGGGGCCTCCAGTGGCTCAACGTGGGTGCGCACCCGCGAGATGCCGGGCACGTCGCGGGTCACGGCCGCATCCACCGCCGCGGCAACCTCGCTGGCCTCACCCAGTTGCGTGCCGGCCGGCAGCTTGAGATGCAGCGTGGCCTCCATCCGCGATCCCAGGTGCAGAATTCGCACGTTGTGCACTTCACGTACGTGGGGCACGGCATGGGCAGCGGCAAGAACCCGCTCGGCGATGTCGGTGTCGTCATCGTCGCGCGGCTCCACATGCACCACCACATCTGCACCCGGGACGGCACGCTCAATGGCGTCCTCCACCGCATCGGCGGCGGCATGTGCACGACCCACCGCCTCGCCGGGGGGCACGCCGATGACCACGTCCGCAAACGAGCGGCCGGCAGCCGACCGCATTCGCAGTCGGCGCAGTTCAATTGCCGGGCCCAGCGCCTCAACCGCCTCGCGCGCCGCCAGTTCGTCGTCATCGGGCACCCGGTCCATGAGCACACCCACGTTCTCGCGCATCAGGTGCCCGGCTGCGATGAGCACAAGTACCGACACGAACAGGGCTGCGATGGAGTCGGCGTTTCCCACCCCTGCCCGCACCAGAAGCAGCCCCACGAGCACCGCAGTGGTACCGGCCAGATCGCTTGCAAAGTGGATGGCGCTTCCCTTGAGCGCCGCGCTCGAGTGCACCTTGGCCGCCCGGAACAGCGTGAACGTGCGGAAGAAGTCAACTGCCATTACCAGCAGGGCCACGGCGATGATCCACCACGCGGCATCCACCTCATGCCCGCCCTGGACGATGCGCAGAATGGCCTCAACGGCGATCCAGATGCTCACCGCCACCAGCGCGGCACCCTCGGCCAGCGCAGACAGGTGCTCGGCCTTGCCGTGCCCGTAGGCATGCTCGCGATCAGCGGGGCGAGCTGCCACGCGGATGGCGAAGAAGGCCAGGATGGCCGCCACCAGGTCGGTCCCCGAATGAATGGCCTCGGAAATGAAGGCGAGGCTGCCCGATGCAAGGCCGGCTGCCAGCTTGATGCCGATCAGAAACAGGGCTGCGCCGATGGACACCATCGCGATGCGTCGCGGTGATGCTGCGCCGGTCTCTGGGGAGCGTGGGTGGCCTGAACTCACGTGGTGATGATGGCATCCGGCGGAACGGCGTAGGTTCCCCGTCGTGCTGCAGGGCATCCACCACGTCACGGCCATCACCGGCGACGCCGCCGCCAACGTGCGTTTTCACGCCGGCGTGCTGGGCCTGCGCCTGGTCAAGACCACGGTGAATCACGACGAGCCCGGCGCGTATCACCTGTATTTCGGCGATGAGGGTGGGCGGCCGCGCACGCTGATTACGTTCTTCGAGGTACCGGGGGCCGCACCGGGCCAGCCGGGCGGCGGCATGTTCCACTCGGTGGCCTGGCGCGTTGCCGATCAGCAGGCACTCGACTTCTGGGAACAGCGCCTCGCAGCGCACGGCACGGCGACGGAGCGAGGAGACGACCGTCTGGCGTTTGCGGATCCGGAGGGGCTCTCGTATGTGCTCATGGCGCGGGGCACACGCGATGACGATTCGCCGGCCCAAGGGGATGGCGTGCCGCCCGAGCACGCACTGAGGGAGATCATCGGTGTCGAGGCCATGTCGCTGGCACCCGAGCGATCACGGGCGGCGCTGGTGCAGGGCCTTGGAATGGCTGATCTGGGTGAGTCACTCGTGGTGGGATCAGGCGATCACGTGGGGCGTGTGGGGCTGCACCCGGAACCCATGTCGCGTGGTGCGCAGGGGGCGGGCACCATTCATCACGTCGCCTTCGCGAGCCCAGATGCCGACCACAAGAAGTGGCGCGAACGCCTGACCGGTGGCCATCTGGCCCCCACCCAGGTGGTGGACCGCATCTACTTCAAGTCGGTATACGCACGCGAGCCGGGCGGACTACTGGTTGAAGTCGCCACGATTGGACCCGGGATGACCGCCGACGAGGATCCCGAGGTGATGGGAATCGCACTGGCATTGCCACCGTGGCTGGAGCCCCACCGGACCAGCATTGAGGCGCGCCTCACCCCCATCCAAAACCCCAGGGCACCCGGATGACCGCAGTGGTGCGGCCGCCGGATGATGGGCGGCCGACCCTGCTCTTGCTGCACGGCCGTGGTGGTGGTGAGCACGACCTGATTGGTGTGGGCGAGGCCGTGGCACCGGGCTGGGGCATCATCGCCCCGCGGGGGCCTGAGGCCGAGGGGGGCGGCCATGCGTGGTTCTCTCACCACGCCATCGGCGTGCCGGTGATCGAGAGTCTTGACATGCGCCTGGGCGAGACGGCCGAGGTCGTTGCGGGACTGGCCGCAGACGCCGGCGTGACGGGCCCGATGGTGGTGACGGGCTTCTCAAATGGCGGCATGATGGCCGGCGCACTCGCATGCGCTCGCCCCGATCTGGTGGGCGGCGTCGCACTGCTGTGCAGCGCCTATCCGCTGCCCCCACACATCTACGCCATGGGCGGGCTTGCCGGGATGCCCGTGGTCGCGGTGTCGGGTGGGGCCGACCCATTTCACCCACCCGACGTGCATGCGGCGGGCGTGGCGGCATACCGGGCCGCCGGTGCGCACCTAAGTGAAGCCATTGATCCGGCGGGGGCGCACGGTGTTACGTCGGAACATGTCCGGATTTTGCGAACGTGGCTTGAGGGCTGGGAATCGGACGTTTTTCGGGGCTGACCGCGTCCGACCGCGTTCGTACACTTGCGAACATGCGTTCTCACCACCACAGCAAGCGGCCCGCTGGTGCCGCACAGCTCAGGCTCATCACCACGCCGGATGACACCCGCGAGGTCATATCGCCCGTCCGCAGGCCCCGCGCATCACGCGCCGGGCGCAACCTGCGCATGGCGGAGCGCCTTGAC
>CANJMX010000142.1 GCA_947475125.1 Actinomycetota bacterium | reverse complement strand
CGGGCGGTGCCATGCGCTGCTCGATGAGATGGGCTTCCATGGCATCTCGCAGGTGGAGGTCAAACGCGACACCCGCGACGGCCGTGACTACCTGATTGAGGTCAACCCGCGGTCGTGGCTGTGGATCTCGCTGGCCACCGAGGTGGGGGTCAACATTCCCGAGGCGGCCTTCCTCGATGCCGTCGGGCGCCCACACACGTGGCCCGAGGGGCACCGCAGCGATGTCCGGTGGGTGCTGGGTGCCAAACATCTTGGTGCGAGTGCCGGCGAGCTGCGCAGGGGTCGCCTGAGCCGTCGCGAACTCACCCGCACGCTCACGCCGCCGATCATCGATGGCGTGTGGTCGGTCTCCGACCCGCGCCCGGGCATCGACCAGATGCGCCGACTTCTCACCCGGAGGATCGGATGACCACGCTGTCGATCTGCATCACGGGTGCTCGCGAGGCATTTCTGCCACGCGCCAGGTGGGTGCTGGAGACCCTCGCTGAGGGGCTGGGCCACGAGGCCGTGTTCACCGATGGCGAGAGCGACATCACCTACGCCCCGGACCCGCCCGACTCGGGCATCTGGATCCCCATGCAGCTTGAGGCACAGGCGTTCTTCGAGGGGCAGGAGGCATTCCCGGGCGACGCGGTGCACCACGCGGCCGGGCTCACCCTGCTGTTTCCTCCGGTGGGGCCGCACGCGCCCATCCCCGGCGACATCGTGGCGAGCGCGTTCTACCTACTGGCCCGCTGGGACGAATACCGCGTGGCCGACCGTGACCGCTTCGGGCGGCTTCCATTCGCCCGCAGCGCGTTCACGCATATTGCGGGCCTCGACATCGAGGATCCTGCGGTTGAGGGCTACCTCGCTGCACTCCGTGATGCGCTCGGCATGCCCTCGCCCACCGAGTGGACTGTGCACCTCACCCACGACATCGACCGCATTCGCCGGCACACGCCCCGGGGCATCGCCCGGTCGGTGAAGCGCCGGGGCCCAACCGCCGTGCGCGATCTGGTGCACCACGATCCGTGGGACAACCTGACCGATCTGCTTGAGACCACGTGGCGCCGCGGGCTCAGGTCAACTGTGTTCCTCATCGGGCGCAACCGCCACAGGCTGGACGGCACCCCGCGGCGCACCTACGAGCGCGAACGGCGCAATCTGGCCGCCGCGGTGCATGCGATGGGTGGCGAGGTGGCCCTGCACGGCGCCTTTGCGTCATCGGAGAGCCAGCAGGCACTTACCGAGGAGGTTGCGGTACTGCGCGGCGAGGCCGGCGACATCCGCGGCGTGCGCTTTCACTACCTGCGTTTCAGGTACCACGACACCCCCCTTCGGGTGGAGCGGGCCGGTCTCGCCTACGACGCCAGCCTCGGGTTCAGCGAACGTCCGGGGTTCGCTGCCGGATACGCCCGGCCATTCCGGCCCTGGATCGTGGGCGAGGAGCGCGCCGCAGAGATCCATCTCGTGCCGCTTGCGGTCATGGACACCACGCTGCACTCACATCTGGGCCTCACCGCCGACGAGGCGCAGGACAGGGCGCTGGCCGTGCTCGACCGCGTGCGCGTGGCCGGTGGCCGCGTGGCCCTGCTCTGGCACAACACGTATCTCGCCGAGGAGCGGGCGCCGGGCTACGACCGCCTGTGGGAGAACCTGCTGGACGAGCTGATGGACCGGGGGGCCACTCTGGGTCCCATCTCGCCGCCCCAACGCCCGGAGGGGGCACGTCTCGACGGCCGTCACATCGTGCATCTCACAAGCGTGCACAGCCCACGCGACGTACGGATCTTCCACAAAGAGGTGGGGGCACTCACCGCCGCGGGTGCCGACGCCGAGGTGATGGCCGCCCCACGCGGGGGTGGCCGGCTCGGCCGCATGACCCGCGGGGTGCGCCTTGTGAGACAGGCGCGCGCGGTGGATGCCGACGCGTACCACGTGCACGACCCCGAACTTCTCCCCGCTGCCGTGTGGCTGCACCGCGCCACCGGCAGGCCGGTGATCTACGACGCCCATGAGTACCTGGGTGAGACCACCCGCACCAAGCGGTGGATCCCGGGGCCGCTCAGGCGGCCCGTTGCCGCAATGGCCGCGGGCATGGAACGCGCGGCCGGCCGGCGGCTATCGGGCGTGGTGACCGCGAACGAGGATCTGGCCGCCCGCTTCGCTGCCGCAGGGTGCCGGGCCGTGAGCGTGAGCAACAGCCCCTATGCCTCGCAGTTCGGCGACCCCGGCGAGCCCGAGGGGCCCGTCGTGCTGTACGTGGGGGGTCTCGGACCCCTGCGCGGTCTTCCGCTCATGCTTGAGGCATTTCCCCGCGTGGGAGTTGACGGCGCCCGCCTTCTGCTGGCTGGCCCCGGCGAGGTGGGTCCACTGCCGCCCGACATCGAGTACCTGGGCGTGGTGGATCACTCCGCAGTGCCGGATCTGCTCAGGCGATCGGCAATTGCCTGGATCCCGCTGCGGCGCCACGGAAACTACGACCGCGCTGTGCCCACCAAGCTGGTGGAGGCCATGGCCATGGGTCGCCCGGTGGTCGCCAGCGACCTGCCGCGCATGGCGGCCATCGTGCGAGCCACCGGGTGCGGCATCGTGGTGCCATTCGACGATCCCGATGCCCACGCTGCTGCCATCCGCGATCTGCTGCTCGACCCCGATCGTGCACGTGCCATGGGCGCGGCCGGCCGTCGGGCATTCCTCGATGGAATGGCATTTGAGAACGAGGCCGATGCCCTCACGTCGTTCTACGAGGAGGTCCTCGGCTGATGGCACGCGTGCTCTACGTCTCGCAGTACTTCGTCTCCGCCGATCAGCCTGGCGGCGTTCGCCACTGGCAGCACACCCGGGCACTCGCCCGCGCCGGGCACGACGTCACGGTGGTCACCAGTTACGTGCAGCACAAGGAGCGCACGATCCCCGAGGAGTACCGGGGGCGGCGCATCGTGAAGTCGCGTGAAGACGGCGTCAATGTCATCCGCTGCTACTCAACGCCCGGCTATGGGCGCGATATGCGCTCACGCATGAGCAACTACGCCACATTCGCGCTGTGGTCGGTGCTCGCCGAACTCCGTATCCCGCGCCCCGACGTGGTCGTGGCGTCGTCGCCGCCACTTCCCGCTGCTGCCGCTGCCGCGGCCTTTGCAAGCGCGAGGAGATGCCGGTTGCTCCTCGAAGTGCGCGACCTCTGGCCCGATTCCATCATTCCCATGGGCGTGGTCAAGGATTCCCGCGTCATCGGCGCTGCACGGAAGATGGAGCACTACGCCTACCGGCGGGCCGACCGCATCGTGGCGCTCACCGAGGGCATCCGGGATGGCATCGCGGCGCAGGGCATCCCGGCGGGTCGCATCAGCCTCATCACCAACGGAGTCGACCTGGACATCGCAGGCGGTGAGCACCCGCCCGCCGACGTGGGCGTGCCCGACGACGCCTTTGTCGCCATGTACGTGGGCAATCACGGCACCTACTCGTCGCTGGGCACCGTTCTGCAGGCCGCGAAGATGCTGGAGGACGACCCGTCCATACGCATCGTTCTGGTGGGAGGCGGCGACCAGAAGCCCATGCTGCAGGAGATGGCCCGCGACCTCAGCCTGCAGAACACCACCTTCATCGACTCGGTGCCCAAACGCGCGGTGCCGTCGTATCTCGAGCGTGCCGATATCGGCCTCATCCCGTACCAGGACATGCCCCTGTTCGCGGGGGCGCTGCCCAACAAGACGTTCGACTACATGGCCGCTGGCAGGCCGCTGCTCGCCGCTGCGCCAGTTGGCGAGCTGACCGGGCTCATCGACCGTGCCGACTGCGGCTGGAACGTGGCGCCGGAAGACCCCGCGGCCATGGCCGCCGCCATCCGCGACGCCGCCGCCAACCGGGCCACGGGGCTCGCCAGAGGCGCCCGGGGGCGGGAGTACGCACTGGCCGAATACGACCGTGCAGTGCTCGCAGCGCGCTTCGTGCGGCTGGTGGACGACCTCGCAGCATCCCCCCGTTCGCGCGGGCGACGGCGGCGCGCCAAATGACCATTGCATCGCCAGATGAACCGCTCCGCTACCGTGGTGAGCACGTGCAGCAGATCGTTCCCGACACCGAGGCCGGCAGCGCCCCAGCCACTCGTCCGGTCGGCGGCGCAGCGAAGCGTGCCCTCGACCTCATGGTCGCGGTGCCCGCGACGATCGCGCTCGCACCGGTCATGGCCGGCATCGCCCTCTGGGTGCG
>CANJMX010000141.1 GCA_947475125.1 Actinomycetota bacterium | reverse complement strand
CTGTGCCAACTGCCCCAGCTCCACTTCCACGGCTCGTACCAGGGGCTTGCGTCCCAGGTCTGGATATCCACGTTGGCCCCTGCCGTTGCAGTGAGGCTGCCGTAGGGCGCGCTGCTGCCAATCCACAGGCCGATGTTGTAGTCGAAGCACCCCTCGGCCCGGACGACCAGCAGGTTGATCGTGCCGGTACACATGTTGTCGCCGAAGTTGGCGGTGGCCGTGAAGTCTCCGGTCGACGACATGTTCACAGAGGTTGTGAACTGGAAGCCGCTCTCACCAAGCGTGCCGTTCATCGTGAAGTCGACGGGCCCAAGTTGTGTGCAGTTGTCCACGCAGTCGGTGAAGGTGACCGCGCCCGTCATGGTCGCGAACGATGGGATACCGAGGGTCGCATTGAGCGAGGCGTAGAAGAGCGGGGCACCGCCGCCAAGGGGCTGGACGAACGTGATGGCGCCGTCTGCCGCGATCTCCCCGGTGCTGGCCGAGCCCACCGACATGTTCACCGCTGCCTGCACGCTGATTTCCTGCGGTGTCTGCGAGAGGGTGACGCTGGCATTGCCCACGTCGTACCCGCCCAGCGACAGGGGATTGATTGAGCCGGTCAGGGTGGTTGAGGGCACACCGCTTACCTCGCTGAACTCACCGGCGATCGACACCGATGTGCCCGCAATCGACAGCTGGGTGCTGCCGCCCACCGACACGTTGCCGTTCTGGTTGGAGGCGTTTACGGCCATCTGCAGGTCGAAGCCCGCGAGGTCGAGCTGGCCGTTGCCGGTGAAGGCGAAGTTGCCGTTGCTCTGGAACTCACCGGCGATCGACACCTCATCGCTCGAGCTCTGCGGCGACAGCTTGAGGGTGGTGGCCAGCTGCGCGTAGGCCACGCCGCTGATGTTGCCCACCGACACCGAGCCGCCGGCAGAGAACGAGCCGATGTTTATGGCCACGTTGTCAGCGGCAAAGGAGAAGTCGCCGGCCTGCGGCGTCACCATCTGGCCCTGGGCGTTCTGCACCTGGTCCTGGCAACCGTCCTGGTAGGCGATGGTGCCCGCCAGCGTTGCGTCAAACACGCTGCCGAGTGCCAGTTCGCCCTCGAATGATGAGCACTGGGGCGAGATGTTGAGTGTGGCGGGGTTGGCCGGCGTGCCGATTGAGAATCCCGCAGATGTGCTGAGTACCACCTGGGCGTTGAGGTCGAAGATGCCGCTCGACGCCTGATAGTTCATCGCAAAGTCGCCCGTGGCGGTGGCCACGTCCTGCACGTTGATCGCCGTGGAGATGTTGAACTGCACGTCCTCCACCACGCCGTTGTCAATCGTCGCGTCGAACTGCTGCACATCAACCATCTGGCCAAGGATGCTCACCTTGCCCGATGCGGCGATGCTCAGATCCTCGACGCCCGGCCCGAAGGTGACCGAGGTCTGCACGTTCATATTGGTGAGGCTGAACCCGGCGACCTCGAACGTTCCCTGCTCGGCCATGCTGAGAGTCGCGGTGGTCGTCGGGCCGTTCTGGTCGAGCGATCCGGCCACCGAGATGCCGTTGCCGAAGATGCTGAACCCTCCGGAGAACGACACATCGTTGATGCCGGCCTCTTCATCAAGGCTCACACCGATGGTGGTCTGCTGAAACTGCATGCCCCCCAGGTGGAAGGCGCCGATTGCGATGGACGCGGTGAACTTGGTGGTGGGGGCCACTTGCAGCGACGCCGACACATCCACGGTGGTGCCCAGCACGCTGCCGTCGAACGCCATCTGGAAGCCCGGGGTAATGGGTGCCGACTGCGGTGACAGCTGGCAGCCGTCGGGCGCGAGGATGAACTCGAAGTAGTTGGCGGTGATCGCCCCGCCGTCCATCTGCAGCACAGGCTGCGTACCGGTGCTGTCGCCCACCTGGAAGTCAACGCACGGGTTGGTGAGCGCGAGTTCCGCGCCAACCGTGATGGGAATGCCCTGACCCGGTACCTGGAAGGGCCCGGCGACGCTGCTGGGGAGCGAGCCCGACGCGATCAGCTTGAGCCCCGGCGTCATGGTGTCGATGTTGATCATGAGCGTGAACGAGGCGTCGTTCACCACCAGGCCGTCAACGCCGAAGGCGTTCTGCCACCCGGCCGGATCGACAAACGACATCGACGCCTCCACGTTCTGCGTGGTGACGTCGAATGCGAGGCTGAGGTCCAGCGTGGGCGCCTGCGAAGCACCGCTCATCCCCTTGACGGTGAGTTCCGTGCTCGCGCCCACCGACACCGTCAGCCCGGACGTGTCGTTCTCGATGTCAAAGGAGAGCGAGGTGGCGTTGACGCTCGATCCGCCACCCGGCAGGTCGAATGCGCCCGGAATCGAGATGCCCGCGTTGAAGAAGCCGGTCGACGGGTTGAACTGAATCTGGCCCAGTGCGAGCGGCACGCTCTTGCCTGTGATCTTGCCGAACCATGAGGGCACTGCGAAGCCGCCAAGTACGGAGATCGTGCCGGGCGTCAACTGCTGCACTTGCGTTCCGAACACGGGCAGATCGGCCGTCATCGTCGCGGCAAATGACGACCAGCCGAAGTACGTGCCCGACTGGTTGCCGTTGCTCGACGATCCCATCGACACGCCGTCGGGGTCGAACCCGCCCAGGCTCCAGCCGGTCGACGAGATGTTGGCGGCGATTGATGAGAATGACCCGATGCCAGGCACGCTCAGACCACCGAGGGCGGTGATCGAGAAGCCGTTCTCGGACGACGACGTAAAGGTGGGTGCGCCGATGCTGCCCGCCACGGATCCAGCCGGCATGTCGTACGTCACATTGAGGGCGGGGCTCGACAGCGAGATGCCCGGCGCGATGTCCACGTTGCTCATCGACGCGGCCAACGAGAACCCGCCGCCATCGCCCAGCCCGATAATGGCGTCGGCCTTCAGGTTGATGGGGCTGATGAGGGGCGGATCGAGCACAGCGTTGGTATCCAGCTCGAGGAACATGGAGCCGCCGGGGCAGGGTGCCGAACCTCCGGTGCCAGTACCCGTGCACTGATCAGTGAGGTCAATCGTGGTGTTGTTGAGCGTGAGCACGCTCGACACCGTCCACGTGGGGACCGTGCCGATGATGTTCCAGGCCCACACGCCCTTGGCCTGACCAACGGCGCCCGAGAAGTTGGACGCGCTCAGGTTCAGGCCGGGCAGCGGGGTCCAGGTCGGCCCACCCGATCCGGTCAGCGTGAGGTTCCACGTGGTGGTGCTCGTGTACGAAAGATTGGCGTTAAGGGTGAGAGGGGTTGACGATCCGCTGGCGACATTGATCGACCCCGACCCGACGAATACCGGACCCTTTGCCGCTTGCGGGGTCCAGGTGGCCGTGAGCGACTGCACCGAGACGCCGCTCGCAAGTTCAGTCGGGCTGGCAAGCGTGCCGGTGATTGTGGACTGCACCGAGCCACCCTGGTTGGTCACCGAGCCACTCAGGTTGATGGGCGCCGATCCAATGTGCAGCACGTTGTCGGCGGTCACCGCCACGTTGTAGGTGCCGTCGGTACCGATGGTGCCGGTGGCCGACACGCTGCCGTCGTCATCACCGGTGGCAGTTGCATCAAGGGTGGACGACGTGGTGCCGAACGTGAGGGTGGTATTGCCGGCCCAGCCGCTGGGCAGCGGCAGCAATGCAAATGAGTTGGCGGCGATCAACTGGCCCACCAACGATGCCGGGGTGTCGCCCTCGGCGAACGTGATGACGAGCGGGGACGACCCGCTGATGCTGATGGGCCCGATGTTCCACCCGGACGGCAGGGTGACGCTGCCAGATGTCAGCGTGACCCCGGCCAGGGAGAGGGTGCCCGACGAGTTACCGATGGTGACGCTTCCCACAGTGAACTTGCTGCCCGAGAACGAGTAGCTCGAGTCATCCTGCTGTTCCACGGCGTTGGCGCCTGACGACACCTTGACACGCGAGATGGTGCCCGACACGCCGGTGCCGAATGCCACCGGCATCGAGCCGCCGCGGGCAGCCACCGATGCCGCCTTGTTCATGGTGCTCTCCGACGCACCCGATGGGTGCACGCCGGTGCTCACCATCACGATGCCGGATGAGGTCTGGCCCTTCTCGTCGCGCCCGCTCACGCGGTAGGCGAGCAGCGTGGCCTCGTCGGGCATGCGCACCGACGCATCTGCGCGCTTGGCATCCACGATCTCGGTGGCCGGGCCGGTCACCTGAGTCCAGGTGTACTCAACCGCACCCGACCAG
>CANJMX010000140.1 GCA_947475125.1 Actinomycetota bacterium | reverse complement strand
TCGGGCACCAGCGGTACGAGGGCGGCCACCGTGCGCTGGGCCGATCCCACCACCCCGAGGTCGATCCAGAAGGTCGACGCGATCATGAGCACGGCCATGGGCACCATCACCACGATGAGGATGCGCAGGATGCGGTTGATGTCCAGTTGCAGGGGCGAGAGCTGCACACGGTTGCCCTTGGCCTCGGAGGCCAGCCGCCCCGCGAATGAGTCGATTCCGACCGCGGTCACCCGGTAGGCGCCGCTGCCGGCCATGCAGAACGATCCGGACAGCACCGGATCGCCCTCCACCCGCGATACCGAGTCGCTCTCCCCGGTGAGGGCCGATTCGTCAAGGCTCAGCACGGTGGCCCGCACCATCTCGCCATCGGCCACAACCTGGTCGCCGGGCTCAAGCAACACAACGTCGCCCGGCACGATGTCGGCGACGGCCAACTCAACGGGCTCGCCATCGCGCAGCACGGTGCCGTGAGGTGCCACCAGCAGTGCCAGCCGGTCGAGCGTGCGCTTGGCGCGGCTCTCCTGCACGATGCCGATGAGCGTGTTGGCAATAAGCACCCCGCCGAACAGGGCGTCGCTGTACAGCCCCAGCGCCAGCATGGGGATGAGCAGGATGATCAGCACCAGATTGAAGAGCGTGAAGGTGTTGGCCCACACGATCTCGGCGTACGAGCGGCTGGTCCGGGGCGCGCGACGCGGGCCCATCTCGGCACGGATGCGTTCGGCATCCGCCTGGGTGAGCCCCGTGATCGGGGTGGTGGGGGTGGTGGCCGCCATCGCGGGCGAGACTAGTCGGGAACTGGCGGCGCTCGGAGAGGTGATCGGTCGGACAGATCGCCGAACGGGGGCCACCGGGCCTTGCTCGGGGACACGGGGGTCAACGCACCTTCGCTCCCGATACCGCGTTCACCGCAGCGGTCAGCGCGAGAAGGCGATGGGCCGTCGCCTCCACCGTCTCCCGACCAGCCGGGACATCAGTCGTCGGCGAAAACCCTGGGAGCGGCAGCCAGCGCGAAGACGATCCAGAGGATGCCCAGCACGAAGGGGATGTAGCCGACCTCGGCGCGGTCGTACCAGCCACCCAACGTGGTGAGAACGCCGAGGCCGAGCAGTGCGGTGACAATCCATATCGGGAGACGCTTCACAGGTACCTCTCGTGCGTGGTCGTGTTCTTCGCTTGTCCGCCGGGCACGTTACCCGCTCGGGAAGGGTAGTCTCCCCGGCCGCGATGACGGATCCCACTCCACAGCAGGTGCAGGTGACCCTTGATGAGCGCCCGGAGGGCATCATCGTGTTCGTCGCCGGGCCCATTGACGCCAGCACGCTCACCGAGGTGTCCGCGGTGCTCACCGAGGCACAGCGTGATGGACGCACCCTGTACGTGGATCTCTCGGGGGTCACGTTCATCGATTCGCGCGGGCTGGGAGCGCTGCTCGCCGCCAATGAGCGCGCCCGTGAGGGTGCCGCCGCGCTTCGCATCCATGCCCCGTCTGACGCCGTTCGCCGGCTCCTCACGATCTCGGGTGTGACCGCCGTGATCATCGAGGCCGACGAGCTGCCCGCCCCGTAGAGCCCCGCACCACCGCGGCGGCTCCCCGGCACTTGACGCCGGGTTTACGATCGGTGCATGAGCACGATCTACGAAGTGACCGGAATGACCTGCGGCCATTGCCAGCGCGCCGTGGAGGATGAGGTGGGTGGCGTTGCCGGCGTGACCGGCGTCAACGTGGATCTGGCGACGGGCAGGGTGGAGGTGCACGGAGATGTCGACGACACCGCCGTGCGTGCCGCCATCGAGGAGGCGGGCTACGCCACAGCCTGATCAGGGGCCAGTTGCCACCCGCGAGGCCGACCTCGCAATTGAGGGGATGACCTGCGCCGCCTGCGTGGCACGGGTGGAGAAGGCGCTCAACCGGGTTGATGGGGCCACCGCATCGGTGAGTCTCGCCACCGAGCGTGCCCACGTGCTGGTGCCCCGGGGCATTGACGACGCGGTGCTCATTGAGGCAGTGCGCGGGGCCGGGTACGGCGCCCAGTCGGCAGCCGACGCCCCGCGCGATACCTCGGGCGCCGTAACCGATGCCGCCGCGCACCTTCGCATCCGGCTCATCGTGGCCGTTGTGCTCTCGGTGCCGGTGCTGCTGCTCTCGATGATCCCCCCGCTGCAGTTCCCCGCCTGGCAGTGGGTGTCGTTTGCGCTCGCCACCCCGGTGGTGTGGTGGTGCGGCTGGACCTTCCACCGTGGTGCCTGGCAGGCGCTTCGCCACCGCGGGTTCTCGATGGACAGCCTGGTGTCGCTTGGTTCCGTCGTGGCCTGGGCCTGGAGTGCGGTGGCCGTCATCTTTCTGGGTGCGGGTGAGATCGGCATGACCATGCACATGTCGCTCACGCCGTCGGGTAGCTCCGGCGCAGAGGTGTACTTCGAGGTGGCCGCAGGCATCGTGGCGCTGGTGCTCCTGGGTCGCTGGCTGGAGGCCCGTGCGCGACGTACCGCCGGCAGCGCCATTCGGGCCCTGCTCGCGCTTGCGCCGGATCGCGCCACCGTGCTGCGCGATGGTGCGGAGGTGGAGGTGCCGGTCGCCGAGGTTGTGGTGGGCGACCTGGTGGTGGTGCGTCCCGGGGAGCGCATTGCCGTGGATGGCGAGGTGGCCGAGGGGCAGTCGGCGGTTGACCGGGCGCTCCTCACCGGGGAGAGCGTGCCCGTGGAGGTCGGCCCCGGAGATGAGGTGGAGGGCGGGTCCCTCAACGCGGGCGGACGCATTGTGGTGCGTGCACTCCGTGTCGGCAGCGAGACCGCCGTGCACCGTGTGGCTGCGCTTGTGGAGGCCGCGCAGGCGGGCAAGGCACCCGTGCAGCGCCTGGCCGACCGCGTGGCCGGGGTGTTCGTGCCCGCCGTCATCCTCATTGCGGTCGGCACGCTCATCGGCTGGTTGGCCACCGGGCATCCGGCCGGCGAGGCGATGACGGCCGCGGTCGCCGTACTCGTCATCTCATGCCCCTGCGCGCTCGGCCTTGCGACCCCGGTGGCCCTGATGGTGGGAACGGGCCGTGGCGCCGAACTCGGAATCCTCATTGGTGGTCCCGAGGTGCTGGAGAGCACGCGCAGGGTGACCGTGGCCGTGCTCGACAAGACCGGCACGCTTACCGAGGGGGTCATGAAGGTGGCGGATGTGCGCCCGGCTCCGGGTCGTGACCCGGATCGTGTGCTCGCGCTGGCAGGCGCCGCCGAGGCGGGCAGCGAGCACCCCATCGGCCGTGCCATTACCGCGGCGGCGGCGGAGCAGGCTGCCCTGTTGCCCGTCGGCGCCTTCGTCGCCCAGGCGGGGGTTGGCGTGAATGCTGACGTGGACGGCCACCAGGTGCACGTGGGTCGTGCCGAGGAGGGCGCCGCCGGATCAAACACCACAGTGCGCGTGACCGTCGACGGCGAGGATGCCGGGCTGATCGAGGTGAATGATGTCGTGCGCCCTGAGAGCGCCCAGGCGATTCAGATGCTTCGTGAGTTGGGCCTGCGTCCGCTCATGCTCACCGGAGATGCCGCAGGCCCCGCCCACGCGGTTGCCGCCATCCTGGGCATTGACGACGTGGTGAGCGATGTCTTCCCCGAGGACAAATCGCGGGTGGTGCGTGAACTGATGGCGGCGGGCGAGGTGGTGGCCATGGCGGGCGATGGCGTGAACGATGCCCCGGCGCTCGTGACGGCCGATCTGGGCATCGCCATGGGCACCGGTACCGACGTCGCCGCCGAGGCTGCCGACATCACGTTGGTCACCCCCGATCCCCGCGCCATCGCCGATGCCATCCGGCTCTCACGCCGAACGCTCCGCACGATTCAGGGCAATCTGCTGTGGGCCTTCGGCTACAACGTCGCGGCCATCCCGCTTGCCGTGATGGGACTCCTCAACCCGCTTATCGCCGCTGCGGCCATGGGCCTTTCGAGCATCTTCGTGGTGACGAACTCCCTGCGTCTTCGGGGTTTCAAGCCGGCCCGCTAGGCTCCCGGGCGTGTCGCGGCAATACCTGGGAAGCGGCGGACGCCTTGAGGGCGGCCCCGCAGATGAGCTGATCGCAGCGGGTTACCGCTACGAGGCCGCCGCTGGACCCCGTCTGGCGGATGGACTCTCCACCTCTGATCTGGCCCACGTGGTGGCGCTCACCGAGGCCGATGCCATTCCCGCTGACCAGGCCAAGGCACTGCTCAGGGCCCTGCTTGATCTCGATGAGATCCCCGG
>CANJMX010000139.1 GCA_947475125.1 Actinomycetota bacterium | reverse complement strand
CTTGAGGTACACGAACAGGTCGACGTACTCCTGCGGCTGCGTGCCGCGGAAGATGGTGGTGTTGGTGCACACCCGGTACCCGCGGGCGATGGCCTCGCGCATGTGGGCCGTGGCCTTCTTGAACACGCCCGCGCGGTCGACCGCGTGGTCGTGCACCGACTCCATGCCGTCGATATGCACCACGAAGGCGAAACGCTTCTGCGCCGTGATCTTCTCGAACGCGCGATTCATGAGGATGCCGTTGGTGCACAGGTACACGAAGCGCCCCTGATCGATGATGCCCTGGACGATCTCGCCGATCTGCTTGTGGATGAGCGGCTCGCCACCGGGAATGTTGACGATGGGCGCACCGCAGTCCTTGGCGGCCTGCAGGCACTGCTCCACCGTGAGGCGCTTGTCGAAGACGTCCTTGTACTCCTGGATGCGACCGCATCCGCTGCAGGCAAGATTGCACAGCTCAAGCGGCTCCAGCATCAGCGTGAAGGGGAACATCTCTTTGCGCTCCAGCAGGTGCTTCTTGGCGATGTACGTCGCCATTCCAAGTTCGAGCGAAACGGGACGTCGGGGCACTAGCGGCCTCCTGAGCGATCAACGGGGTGCTACGGCTCCGTCAAGGTATCCCACCGCGCGGTCGTGGGCCACCTGGATCCTCCGCGAATCGTTAGCTCTGGCGGGTGAAGGCGGTGTCGGCGATGCCAGCCAGATCATCGACCTGCCCATCAACCCCATCAAGCAGTCCGATTGCCCGGGCGTGTGACTCTGCGGCGAGTTCCCGTGCGCGCTCCATGCCGTGCAGGCTCACGTAGGTGACCTTGCCCAGACGCTCGTCGGTGCCGACCGCCTTTCCGAGTTCCTCCTCGGAGCCGGCGACGTCGAGGATGTCGTCCACGATCTGAAAGAGCAGACCCAGCTCACGGGCGAAGGCGCGGTATGCGGCGTCCTCTGCTGCTGGTGGCGGGGCCAACACGAGTGCCACATGTACTGCCGCAGCCATGAGGCGACCAGTCTTGAGGGCATGCACGCGGGCGAGGGCATCGGCCGATGAGCCGCCGGCATCCTCGATGTCGAGGTACTGCCCGCCCACCATGCCCACCACGCCGGTGGCGCGGCTGATCTCGCCGAGGATTCCCACCTGCACGGCGGGGCCACCCCCTTGCCCCTCACACACGAGCCGGACGCCCTCGGCGAACAGGGCGTCACCGGCGAGAATTGCCACGTCGTCGCCGTACACCACATGGCACGTGGGCGTACCCCGGCGCAGGTCGTCGTCGTCCATTGCAGGCAGGTCGTCGTGAATGAGCGAGTAGGTGTGGATGAGCTCGATTGCGGCCGCGGCGGGCATGATCTCGTCGGGATCCCGGCCGAGTGCCTGGCAGGTGGCCAGTGCCAGTACCGGACGTATGCGCTTTCCCCCCGCGAGAAGTGAATAGCGCATCGCCTCCACCAGCCCTTCGGTGCCGGCTGCCTCGGCATCGGCGACCGGGTCTCCCGTCATGAACCACAGGCCGTTGAGGTAGTCATCCACCCGTGCCCGCAGGTGTTCCGGGTATCGCGCGTGGACGGTGCGTGCGGTGTCGTCGTTCATCGGGGCGCAGGGTACCGGCCCCGGTTGCGGAGGCCCGCTGCTGGTAGCGTCGGCGTCGATGCGCGCCCTCATCCTTCACGGCCCCGGAGACCTCCGTCTGGAGGATGTCCCAGTTCCGGAACCTGCGTCCGGTGAGGTCATCCTCGCCGTTCTGCGCGCACTCACCTGTGCCACCGACGCCAAGATCCTGCGGCAGGGCGCACATCCGTCCATCGCCCCGGTGCCGGCCCCGTTGGGCCATGAGGCCTGCGGCGTGGTGTCCGAAGTCGGCGACGGCGTGAGCGGTGTTTCGGTGGGCGATCTGGTGGTGGTGGCCAATTCGGCGCCGTGCGGGGCATGTCCGCCATGTGCCGTGGGCAGGCCCTCGCTGTGCGAGCACATCACATACCTCTCAGGCGCCTACGCCGAGTATCTGCACGTGCCCGCCCCCATCGTGTCGCGCAATCTGCTGCCGGTTCCGGCTGGTCTCGCACCGGAACGGGCCGCGATGGTGGAGCCCCTGGCGTGTGCGGTGCGTGGAGTGGAGCGCGTGGAGGCGGGGGAGGGCGATGAGGTGGTCGTGCTGGGAGGCGGCACGCAGGGCACGCTTATCGCCGGCCTGCTCGCCGTACGCGGGTGTGTTGTCACACTGTGCGACCCGCATGAAGAGCGGCGTGAGCGCGCGATTCGCTTTGGTGCGGCACGTGCCATGGACGCGCCACGCGACGCGGCTGCCATCGACGCCCTGCGCGCTGCACACGGCGATGGGCGTGGTCCATCCGCCGTGGTGGAGGCGGTCGGTCGCCCCGATGCCTGGCAGGCGGCCGTCTCCATCGCTCGTCCCGGCGGCGAGGTGCTGCTGTACGGGGGCTGCGCTCCCGGCACCACCGTGACATTCCCCACGTTCCCGCTGCACTACGGCGAATTGTCCATTCGCGGCTCGTATCACCACACCCCGCAGGCGGTGCGCGCCGCCCTTGCACACCTGGCGGCCGACGACGCCCCATACGGCGAACTCCTGGGCGAACCCATCACGCTTGACGAGGTTCCGGGGGTGCTCACAGCCGGCAGCGGCCTGAAGCGCCCGGTCATCGTGCGCTAACACCGCGGCAAGCCGCCGAAACAGCCGCAGGACCCTGATCTCCGATACACACTTGTGACGGTGACTGACCCCTCCATTCACCGTAAGTGCCTGCATACGGGAACATCTGCACATTTGTGACGGTGACTGACCCCACCCGGGGTCAGTCCCCACCCGGGGTCTGACCCCCACCGGGGACTGACCCCGATACGCTGGCGGTCATGGCGCTCCGCCCCGATCTTGATGCTGTCGCCGCGATGGTCCCCCGTGGATCACGCGTGCTCGACCTTGGCTGCGGCGATGGCGCGCTGCTCGACCACCTCATCCGCGAGAAGGAATGCGACGGCACCGGGGTTGAGATCAGCGATGAGGGCTTCCACGCATGCGTGGCCCGCGGCGTGCCCGTGATGGTGGGTGACATCGACCGCGGGTTGGCCGACGTAGAGGACGGCGCATTCGATGTGGTCATCCTCTCGCAGACCCTTCAGGCCACCCAGCGACCCACCCTCGTACTGCACGAGATGATGCGCGTGGGGCGTGTCGGCATCGTGTCGTTTCCCAACTTCGGGCACTGGCGCCTGCGATGGTCGCTGGCGGCGCGCGGTCGCATGCCGGAGTCGTCGTCGCTTCCCTATCACTGGTACGACACCCCCAACATCCACCTGTGCACGATCCGCGACTTCGAGACGCTGCTGGCACGCGAGCACCTCACCACCATCCGGCGCGTCTTGGTGGATGACCGCGGCCGGCCAGCCCATGGGGTCGCGCTCCGGCGCCCCAATCTGCTGTGCGCAGGCGCCGTGTACCTCGTGGGCCCCGACCGGGCGTAGGCGGGGGCATGACGCTGTTCACCACCACATTCGCCGCACTGGTGATGATCGCCATCGGCGTGGTGCTCAACCGCACGGGCGTGGTCAACCGCGATCAGTCGCAGATCCTCGTACGCATCACGCTGTACGTGCTGCTGCCTGCGCTGGTGCTCAAGGTTCTGGTGGGGTCCCATCTGACCTGGAACCTGCTGCTGGTGCCGATCGTGGCGTTCTGTGTCACAGCGATCATGGCCCCCATTGGCCTGCTCATCTCGCGTGGCCTGGGGTTAGGACGTGCGGCAACCGGGGCGGTCATCATTGCCACGGGCGTGGCCAATACCGGGTTCTTTGGCCTGCCACTCATCGCGGCCAGCCAGCACGACTACTCACTGACTGTTGCCGTGATGTACGACGCCCTGGGCACCGGAATCCTCATCTGGACCTTCAGCCCGATTGTGGCCTCGTGGTTCGGGCGCGGCGAGGTGGAGGACGCCCCGTCCATCCGGCAGTCGTTCAAGGGCCTGCTGCTGCCGCCCATGTGGGCACTCATCGCCGGTCTCATCCTCACGATCTCCGGCGTGCACGACCTGCCCGACCTCATCGAGTTCCCGGTCACGTACCTCGCCGCGGGCGTGCTGCCGGTGGTGATGCTCTACGCGGGGATCATGCTCGACTGGTCGGGTATCAGGGACTACTGGCGGGTGATCGCCGGGGTCTCCATCGCCCGGTTGGCAATCGGACCAGTGGTGACATTCGCCGTGGCGGTTGCCTTTGGTTTCAGCGGTG